>JACOTG010000129.1 GCA_016178505.1 Planctomycetota bacterium | reverse complement strand
CTTCCAGTCGCGAGTGGCTTGGCTGTACGGCGGTACGACGTCGATGGTCTCGTGCGCCACGAACGACGGCGACGACGACCTCGTCGCGCTGAACACGGTCACGCGCTCCATTGCATACTCGACGAACCATTCGACCTGGACGACGATCTCGGGCACGTTCGATCGGATCGCGGTCGGCGACTTCAACCACGACGGCCTCGCCGACATCGCGGCCATCAACACGGCGACCGGCGTGATCAGCTACACGACCAATCGATCGACGTGGGTGCAGATCGCGGGCGTCGCGCACGAGCTCGCCGTCGGCGACTTCAACGGCGACGGATGGGCCGATCTCGCCGTGATCAACACGAACAACGGCCGGATCTACTACACGACGAATCGCATCACGTGGACCCAGATACCGGGCACCGCGTACCAGCTCGCGACCGGCGATCTCAATGGCGACGGGCGCGACGATCTCGCGCTCGTGAACCCGACGACCGGCTCCGTCTACTACACGACCAACCTCACCAGCCTCACTTCCATCCCCGGCGTCGGCAATTCGGTCACGACGGGCGACTTCAACGCGGATGGCAAGTGCGACATCGCGGTCGTGCAGTCCTCGACGGGCAAGGTCTTCTACACGACGAACCTCTCGAATTGGGCGAACTTGCAGGGAACCGCGACCCAAATCGTCGCGGGCGACTTCGACGGCGACGGATGCGCGGACCTGGCATCGATCGTCAACGGCTCGCAAACGATCAACACCATGACGCGCATCGCCAATGGTCCCTCGGGCGACCGCGTCGCGGTCGGTGACTTCGACGGCGATGGCTTCTTCGACATCGCGGTCGCGGACTCCACGACGAACGCGGTGAACGTGTCGTTCGACAGGACCGATTGGTCGCTCATGGGAGTGTCGGGAAATCTTCTCGCCGTCGGCGACCTGAACGGCGACTTGGCTGCCGATCTCATCGTGGTGAACGCGACGAACGGTGCCCTTCGCTACACGACGAACTTTTCGACGTGGACGCAAATTCCCGCCGTTGCGCATGACGTGAGCGTCGGCGATCTCAACGGCGACGGCCACGCCGACATCGTGGCGTGCAATCGCAACACGGGCAGCGCGTACAAGACGACCAACCTGAGCACGTGGACCCAGCTCTCCGGCACCGCGCACACGACGTCGATCGGCAACCTGGATTCGAGCGGCAACAAGGACATCGTGCTGTGCAATACCACCACGAAAGGCGTCTTCTACGAGCTGTCGCCGAGCTACACGCCGGTGACGATCCCCGCGGCGGCGCACAAGGTGCTCTCGGGTCGCGACCTCGACGGCGACGGCGTCGACGACATCGTCGCGGTGAACACCGCAACGGGCAAGGTCTACTACACGACCAACAAGGCGACGTGGACCGCGATGCCCGGCAACGCGACGTCGGTCGTGTTCGGCGACTTCAACGGCGACGGCCAGGTCGACCTCGCGGGGTGCAACCAGGCGAACGGCGCCATTCTCTACTCGACGGATCTGGCAGGCTGGACGCAGATCGCCGGAGTCGGACACGTCATCGCCGCCGGCGATCTCAACGGTGACGGCAACGACGACATCGTCGTCGCGAACACGAACACGCGCCGCGTCTTCTACACGCTCGACCGCTCGACGTGGACGCAGGTGACGCGAACGTGGACGGGCATCGCCCTTCCGTAGTTGACCGCCGATCGCCGCGTCGATGACGCGCGCTCGCCGAAGCAAGGGTTCGGCGACGAGCCGATCCGCATCGCTTCGCGGCCCGATCGTCGATCGACCTCGACGGCGATGCTGACGGGCGCAGCGTCACGGCCGCCACCGCAACGCGCGCGGCAGCGGGACACCGGGACTTTCAATGCGGGCTCGTTCACGAGCGGCCCCTTCGGCGCACGAAGTTTCCGATATCCGCGATCGAGAGGGGCGGCATAGAATCGACCACGCGTGACCGGCTCCCGAATCTTCGAGCCCGGGCGAGTGTAGCGGAGGGGCCAGCAATGAACTCACGAACGGCGACGTCGATTTGCTCCATCGTCGCGTTTGCGTCGCTCGAGTGCGTGGCCTCGGCGCAACCGATTTCGATCACCTTCGACGACGTCCCGAGACAGACGGTGATCACGAACCAGTATCCTCCGGCCACGTTTTCGAGCGACGCCGGCTACGTCAACATCACCGCCAACGACTTCGACCTCGGCACGTCGCGACCCAACTACCTCTGCACCGCGGTGGGCACCGATCTCCGGTGCGCGAACAACACGTACGTCGACTTTGCCGTGCCCGTCCAGAACCTGCGCTTCTTCGGCGGGGGCGACGACGGGGTCGGCGCCGTCGCCACAGTCAACGTCTACTCGTTGGGCGTTGCCGCGGGAAGCGTCGCCGTTCAGGGAAACGGCAATTTCACTGATCCATTTTTCGTCGATCTCACTTCGTTCGCGAACGTCACGCGGATCGAGATCGTCGCGATCACCGATCCGGGCGGCGTTGCGTGGGACGACTTCACCTTCGACGTCCAATCGTGGGAGGTCGTGCCCACGAGCGGCTCTGAGGATGGAGGAGACCGAGTCGGCCTGGTTGGTCCGCCGTCGATCGCCGTCGGGCAGCCGAGCGTCTTCTTCGGATCGGTCGCGGCTATGGTGATCAGCGTTGCGCCGGGAAGGATCAACGTCGCGACGCCACCGGGAACAGGCGTCGTCGACGTGACCATCGTGACCTCGGCCTGGTCCTTCGTCGTCCCGCACGCCTACACGTACCTCGATCGAGAGTGGGCGGCACGTGCGGGCAACGTGGGAGTCGGCGCCGGTGAACGGGAGGCCGTGCTCCTGGTGAATGCATCGTCGGGCGACGCGCTGATGCACGAGGTCCGAATTGCGCCCGGGCAGAGGATTCAGTTGGTGATGATCTCGCCTTCGAGCCGGCCCTCAGCCCGTTTCGTCCTCTTCGCTTGGCACCGCGTGCCGAGCGCGGGCACGCTCACGCGGCTTCCGCGGGACGTGGGCACGATGGTGTTTCCGACGCACTTGACCGGTGGATCGCCGCAGCCGTCCGTCATCTGGAACAACCTCGGCCATGGTGCAATTCTCGGCCGCGCAACGGCGAGTTCGAGGGCAGCCCCGTCACTCATCCTCGACGCGGCGCAAGGAAGCCCCAACCCCGCCCGCGTCACGCTCCAAGGAATCATCGAGGACGATGCCTCCGGAATTCCAGAGCGCGTGAGCGTGACGAACGCAGTGATCCTTCGCATCGAGTGATCGCGCGCGTCACCCCAGGAGCTGCGTCACGAAGCCGATCACGAGGCCACCGAGCGCGCCGATTCCCACGATCGGGACCAACGCCTTGGTGATGATGGCGTCGGGGATGCTCAGGACGAGCGCGACCCCGAGACCGATCAACCACTCGGGGAGCGGGAGCGAGACGTTCGGGATCAGGAACCCCACCGCGAAGCGATTTACGAACGCGGCCAGGAGCGCCGCGCGCTTGTCCGGAAACGTCATCGGCATCATCAGAGCGACGACGACGACTCCGAACGCGAGCCCGCAGATCATTCCCAGAGCTGGATGGTTCATCGAGTCTTCTCCTCGCGACGGCTCGTGACGCGCGCGCGTCGCGGCGCGCGCGAGAGAATGCGATGCACCACGAGCGTCAGCCACGGTGACGGCTCGCGCTTCTGTCCGAAGCAGAGCGCCTTCCATTCCATCCATACCGACTCAGACGTGAATCGGCCTGCGGCATCCGCCTTGCCGGCGACGATCGCGAGCGCCAGCTGGAATCGAGCGTCTTTCCAAACCCACGGAAATGGCGAAAGCGCTTCGAGGAAGTGGAGGACGTCGAACCCAATGAACGGGTAGCGAAGACTCAGGAATCGATCGCCGAACCCGAAGCCGTAGCGGCGCTCATCGCCGCGCCCTTCCCAGAGATCGAGCAGGAGTCGCGTGCCGTCGCGCGTCACGCGCGAGTCGTGCCACTTCGGCGACTGCGCGAGGATCCGCAGCATCTTGAGCGTCGGATACGGGCAGCCGCCCACGAACCGACGGCACGGCAACGGCGAGCGCGCATCGGGCCACGTCCACCCGCCGCCGTCGACGGCGCGACCGGCGAGCGCGTCGATCGCTGCCACGACCCGCGGATCCTCGCCGTGACCGAGTGAGACGAGCGCGAGGAGCGGGTCCTGTCCATCCACGTCGAACAGCCACTCGGCCGTCTTCTTCTTCGGCATCACGACGTGACCCAACGGAACGCCGTCCGCGTCCCTGTGGGCGAAGATGCGATCGGGCAGCGCGCGCAAGCCGAGATCGATCGCGCGAACGCCGAAGTCCGCGAGCACCGGCAGCTTGTTCAAGAGATCCTTTGCCGCACGATGATCGCCCGTCGAATTTCCCGGCCACGTGAGCGCGTCGGAAGCGAGCCGGCGAACGAGCGGGTGCGCGAGCAAGGCCTTTCGCTCCGACCCCTCGTCGTCGTCGAGGAGAACGCGGTGCGCCTGGAGACGGACCCACGGCGACTCCGCCGCGAGGAGCCAATCGACGGGAATCTTCAACTCGGCCATCAACGGTTCCTTTCAGACGAGGAGCGGCAGCCCGGGACCGACGGAGCGCGCCGCTCCTTCTCGAAGCGCGCGTGCCACTGCCGGTGCAGACCGACCCGCGAGATGCGCCTCAAATCGCCGATACTGTGCCGCCAATCGACGCATGGGATCGGCGCCGCCCCAAAGTTTGGCCGGCAGCACCGGATCCGTCGCGAGCGTGCGAGCGACGAGCCCGCCCAAGCGAAGGCGCAGCGCGAGCGCGTCCTCGGCCGAGCGGATCCTTCGTCGATGCGTCGTGAACAGGGCCTCGACGCGCATTGCGGCGCGCTTCAGCTCGGGCGTCCGAAATCGTTGCCGCGCCTCGTCGAGCGGGTCGACGCCGAGCAGCGAGCCGCACACGGCGATGCCGTCGCCGGCCGACACGTACGCGGCAGCGCGCTCGGTCACCCGACGTTTCGGCCACAAAGGCCGCAGATGAGTGCCGTCGCCGCGCGTCGCGAACCCATCGAATCGGAGCCTTCGCGCAAGCGCCGCGCGCTCGCGTCGCGTAGACGGCGGACGAATCGAGAGCAACACCCATTGCCCGTCCCATTCCTCCTTCGCTCCGAATTCGAGACGGAAACGGATCCCGGAGACGGCCTTTTCCTTTCGGGGTGACGGGCGGTACCGCGCGCGGCGCGACCCGCCGCGTCGCACG
>JACOTG010000128.1 GCA_016178505.1 Planctomycetota bacterium | reverse complement strand
GAGCTGCCCCGCGCCGAGGTCGGCGAGATTCACGTGCACGACACCTTGCGCGTCGGCACGTAGGTTCACGAGCGTCGGAGCCGGCATCGGCAGGAAACCGATGTTCGCGAACGTGCCGGGCGCGAACTTCGCAGCTGCACGTTGCGTCCCCCGGGCCGCATTTCCGCGAAAGCCTCCACCGGCGGAGCCGCCGGCGCCGAACGAGCCGCCGCCGACACCTTCCACTCCCGCAGGGTTCTGCGATTCCGCCAAGTCCCACGGGTTCAGGATCAGGCCCGGCCGATGGAGCAGGTTGCCGGGGTACTTCTTCGCGTAGCGCCGCTCGAGGATGTAGCGGTACTCGTCGCCGATCTCGCGGCCGGCGGCATAGGTCGATTCGGGATGCGCGACCGACACGTCGGGCCGCGCGGACGGCACCGCCGTTCGCAGGCGATCGAACGGATCGTACGGCTCGAGGTAGCGAGTCGCGAAGACGTGCACGCGCGTCTGCGCACCGGCGTTCGCAAGCTGCACGCGCAGCTCTTGCCCTGCGACGGCGACGCTTTGAATCTGAAGCGGAGCCTGCCCCGTCAGCTCGAACTTCCGGTCGCGGCCCACGGCCCACCCGGCGCGCTCGGCGCCCGCGGTGATGCGCACGAGGACGTGCTCGTCCACTTCCTTCAGCCACAGGTCGTAGTCGCCGGCCAAAAGACCTTTCAGTTCGACGAAGCCACCCGCGATCGCGACGTGGTCGAACAGGTCGCGCACGAACGTCCTGCCGATGGTTTCCAAGAGAGACACCGCGGCGCGGTCCGCACTCGTCGCCTTGCCTTGGTAGGGCACGCGCAGTGTCTTGCCCGCGACTCCGCTGACCGCGTCCGCATAGGTGCGCGCCGACTCGCGCAGCCGCCACACCGCACCCTGCGGCAGCTGCGACGCCGCGATGGAGACGATACCGGGCAGCGCGCCGAGCTGGATGCGACCCTGCGCGTCGGTCTTGAGGTCGACCTCGATCGCGTCGGTGAAGTTCTTGTGTTGAAGCGTGAGGTGCACGGCCTGCTCGGGCCGCGCTTCGCCGCTCTTCCCGCGCACGTCGAGGAAGGTGCCGTCCGCGCTGCGGCCGAGGAGCGGGCAGCGCGTCTGCGCCGTCGCGTCGATGCCGTTGAGATCGAACCGACTCTCCCCCGACGCCACGTCGACCGTCTTGCCCTGGCTCAGATTCTTGACCTTGCCGCGAAGCAGGGCAGTCAGCGTGACGAGCCGCTCGGGCACTGCGATCTCGTGAACGAACTCCGCGTCGGTCGTCAGCTTGAGATCGCGCACCGTGAGGCTCGTCTCGACGCCGTCCCCGTCCTTCGCCGTGATCGTGAGCTCCGGCTCCTCGAGCAGCGACAGATCGATCGGCACGCCGTGCACCGTCAGGGTCGGCCGCACGAGGATCTTCGCCGTGTGCGTCGCGAGCAGCGCCTCGCGATCGACGAAAACCTCGGCGGCGAGCGCGTAGATTTCATCGAGATGGTCGAAGCGCTCGAGCGACGTCAGCGCGCCCTCGCGCAGGATCAGCGGCTGCCGCGCGTTCGTCGGCGCGAACGGAATCGTGATCGAACCGCGCGCGTTCGGCGTGTACTCCTGGCCGCCGCACCAGATCGTCGCGTCACGCACGATCTGACCCTGCTCGTCGAGCACGGTGAACACCTGCCCCGACGAGCCGATCCGAGACACGAATTGCAGACGGCCTTTCTTGATCACGGCGCGGCTCGACAGACCGTTGCCTAGGAACTCGACGACGTACGTGCCCGGCTTCGCGAGCGAGGGGAAGTCGAAATGCCGGCGCACGCGCCGAAGCGGGTTGTCGGTGTAGGCGACGGTCTGCTCCTCGTTCGCGACCATGCCGTCGAGGTTGATCGACGCATCGACCTCCTTCGTGTTCTCGCGCTCGAAGTCGAACGTGTCGATCACGAAGACTTTCACCAGGAGCTTGTCGACGTTCTTCAAGTCGACGTCGATCGAGACCGGATCGTTCGCGCCGAACGCGGTCTTCTGCGTCGGCGGGAACGCGATCTCGACGCGCTCCTTCAACTGCTCGTAATAGGCGGGATCGTCGAGCAGCGAATACCACTTCTCCATGTCGCCGGTGCCGAGCAGGATCTTCGTCTCGGCGAAGAGTCGACGCAGCCAGACCTCCTGTATGGTCTCGACGTAGGGCTGGTACGAGTCCTCGGTCGCGAAGAAGTGCTGGAGGTACGCGCGCACCAGCGGCTCGTCGTCGCCGATCGGATTGAATCCGATGGAGAAGTTCTGATTCTTGGCGACGACTTCGTCGCCGTTCGGCCGCTTACGCAGGTACTCGGGGTTCGCGTAGGGAGTCGGCCGCGGCAAGCGGAGATACTGAACGAACCGCGCCTTGTCCGGCGTGCCCTGCGCGAGGTCATGCACGAGTCTCTGGTAGAGCACGTGCGCCTTCAGCGAATTGAACGCCCCCTTCAGCCGCTGCGCGAACGCCCACAGTCGATCGAGGTACGCCTGGCGCGCGGCGGGATCGTGACGCCAGTCCACGTCCGGGCTCGGCGCGAGCCGCTGAAGATAGATGTCGACGAACTGGGTCTCGTCGAGGAGCGACGGCTGCAGGCGGATCAGTTCCTCGAGCTGATCGATCAGCAACTTCTTGTGGATCGCGAGCGAGCCGAACCCGCGGCTCTGCCGACTGGATAGGTTGCGAACGATCAACGCCGCAAGGTTCGGGACGTCCGGACGCTTCAGCCGTGTGAGCAAGCTCATCAGCAGATCGTCGTCGAGCTGGCTTTGCGCGAGCGCATCGAACGCGCCGTCCTGGAATCCGTCGACCGTGCCGGCGTGCGTCGCGAGCGCGCGCTGTGTCAGCTTCGCCGGCGACAGCAGCTCGGGATCGAGCCGCGTCGGCAGATCGGGCCGCGCGCCGGCGGACTGACGCTCGGCGTCGAAACGCAATTTCAGCCGATCGCGCAGGAACTCGTAGGTCGCCTTCGGATTCGTCGCGAAGGTCAGGAGCGCCTGCCGGTTCTCGATCTCTTCGACGCGCGGCCCGCGGCCGTAGCGTTGCACCCACGCCTCGAGGAGCGGCGCGACCTCGGCGAACGCGCCGACGTTCTGCTGATGCAGACAGTGGTAGTAGTAATAGTCGGCGCTGCCGGGGATCAGCTGCTCGAGGACCTTCTGGCGGTCGAGCGACAACGCGAACTGCTCGGCGAAGTCGGTCGCCGAACGTTGCGCGCGGGCGCGAGGACCGAGGGTCGACGTGACGAGGAAGAGCAGCACGACGATTCGCACGATGGGATGGCGCATGGTCGACTCCAGGTCTGCGGGAGAACGCCTCGAGGGCGCGCGTTGGGCTTCGGATCCGTAGGGGACCCGCGATCGATTCTATCCGAGGGCTGGGCGATTCGAAGCGCGACGCGGACGGAGGCGCGTGTCACCCGACCCCGACGACGCCATTGAAGCCGCCCGACCATGCGCCTAGAATCCCGGCGATCTGGCTGACTTCGGCGTCGACGAAGCGCTCGAGCGACGCCGGCACGATCTCGACACCAATCAAGGAGAAGAGCACATGCGCACCACGGTTTTGATTCTCTCGTCCGCGATCCTCGTCGCCACGTCGCTGGTCGGCGTCGCCCTGTGTCAGGACTCGAAGAAGCCCGACAGCGCCGGTGGCGCGGGAATGCCTTCCCCTCAGGCGAGCCCGCATCACGCCCATCTGAAGATGCGCGAGGGCGTCTGGGAGGGAACCATCAAGATGACCCCGGCGGGGATGCCGGCGAGTGAGTCGAAGGGTATCGAGACGGACACGATGATGGCCGGGCTGTGGCTCGTGAACGACGTGAAAAGCGACATGGGCGGTATGCCGTTCCTCGGCCACGGCATCACGGGCTTCGACGCGAAGAAGAACAAGTACATCAGCACGTGGGTCGATTCGTTCAGCTCGGACTTCAGCCACGGCGAAGGCACGTGCGACGGCTCGGGCAAGGTTCTCACGATGGCGTGGGAAGGGCCGGACCCGTCGGGCAAGATGATCAAGTGGCGCCAAACCGACGAGATGAAAGACAACGACACGCGAGTCATCACCTTCTACATGCCCGGACCGGGCGGCAAGGAATCGGCCGACATCGTAATCAGCCAAAAGCGGAAGAAGTAACCCGCGAGCACCCCGAGCCCCGTCGTTCGTTCGCGACGGGGCTACCGATCCTCACGGGGTTCGGCCGGCGGGCGTGTGTGATCGCCTCACTCTCGATGCGTCCCGTCGATGACGGTCCACGCCTCGAGGGGCGCCGCGAGCTTGGTGAACGCGCTGACGGTCCGAGAAACCGGAAGAGGTTCTGTTACACACGACATCTTTGCCGACGGTGGTGGGACAATGGGGACTCGTCGTGAGACCTCGTGCTTACCCTCGCGTCCCGAGTCGAGCGTCCGTCGATGGAGCCGCGTCGGAGAGGAGAATGGAGAACGTGAAATCAGCCACGTGCCTTCAGGCTCGATGGATCGTCGTGGCGTTCCTCATCGCACTCGGATCGGCCTCCCCGTGCCACGCGCAGAATTCCTGCGGCGAGTGGACGCCGGGGCTCTTTCCGTTCGATGGGCCCGTCACCCCGGCGGGAGCGGAAGTGCACTCGTTCGCGACGTTCGATGACGGGACGGGCCCGGCACTCTACGTGGGGGGAGTTTTCATTTGGGCTGGTGGGGCGATGGCGAACGACATCGCGAAGTGGAATGGAACTTCCTGGTCTCCCCTTGGGACCGGCATCGGAAGACAGTACGTGTCGATAGGCGATGTGACGGCGATGGCGGTCTTCGACGACGGGACGGGTCCGGCTCTCTACGTTGGGGGGGACATCCAAGTTGCCGGCGGAATGCCTATGAGCAACATCGTGCGGTGGAACGGGAGTGCGTGGTCGGCCGTGGGAGAAGGACTGGGTCCGGTCGGTGCAGTCATCGTGACGGCGTTGATCGCGTTCGACGACGGGAGTGGACCGGCGCTGTATGCGGGCGGGTATTTCGGCACTAACGGACTCCGTCATGGTGTCGTCCGGTGGGACGGACACCACTGGTCGCAGGCGGGGAGCGCGACCGACGGAGCGGCTCACGCGTTTGCGATCTTCGACGATGGCACCGGCCCGGCCCTGTATGCGGGCGGTGATTTCAATCGCTCATTTTCCACGGCGACGCTCGGGCACGTCGCACGGTGGAACGGAAGCGATTGGTCCTCGCTCGCGGGCGGAGTCGGCAGTACCGACTTCCAGGAAACGGTGAGGGCGCTCGCGGTGTTCGACGACGGGAGTGGTCCCGCTCTGTTTGCCGCGGGCTCTTTTAACGGCTTTTCGTCTGGACCGAGCGACTTCGCGAAGTGGAATGGCACCGCGTGGTCAGGATACCCGGTCGGGCTAACCGGGGGGAGATGGCGTGGAGGATTCGCCCTGGCCGTCTACGACGATGGGAATGGCCCCGCGCTCTACACAGCGGGGGACTTTCATTACACGACAGATGGAGTCCTGGTCAACGGGATCGCAAGATGGACCGTGACGACCTGGGCCCCGCTCAGCACCGGCGTCTACGAAGGCAGCGACGGGATCGCGAGTGCCCTCACGGTCTTCGACAACGGCACGGGGCCGGCGCTCTATGTCGGTGGTGGCATCTTTGGGGCAGGCGATGTTCTGGCTCACGGGCTTGTGCGGTGGAATGGGACCCGATGGTCGCGCCTCGAATCGGGGTCGGTGGGCGGAGACATGTCCTACGGTGCGAACGCATTCCGAGTCTTCGATGATGGCTCCGGTCCGGCACTCTTCATCGGAGGCAGTGCGATTAGTATCACGAGTCTCGCCGATTACTTTCCCAGGCAACCCGTCGTGAAGTGGACGGGGAGCGCCTGGATCGAGCTACCGCGGATGGACGACGCGGTTCAGGCATTCGAGGTGTTCGACGACGGCTCGGGGCCGGCGCTCTACGTCGCCGGCAAGTTCACGACCGCGGGCGGAGTGGCGGCGAACCGCATCGCTCGGTGGGACGGCGTGAACTTCATCCCGCTCGGTACGGGGCTCGATGGGTTGGGATCCGATACGATCGTTCGAGCGCTTCGGGTCTTCGACGATGGAAGCGGGCCGGGGCTGTACGCCGCGGGTGACTTCACGCAGGCAGGCGGTGCGCCGGCCCTCCGGATCGCTCGCTGGAACGGGACATCCTGGTCTCCGCTGGCGGGCGGCATACCGGGCGAGATGTACGACGCGGTCGATGCGATGCGCGTCTACGATGACGGGAGTGGCCCGGCACTCTACGTGGGTGGAGATTTTTCCCTGGCTCATGGAGCACCTGCCGATGGACTCGTGAAGTGGGACGGCACCGCGTGGTCCGAGGTGGGGGGTGGGATCAACGGTCCGGTCGAATCGTTCGCGGTTTGGGACGATGGAAACGGTCCGGCTCTCTACATGGGAGGAATCTTCAACCAGGTTGGATCGATCCGGGCGAACTTCGTGGCTCGGTGGAACGGGACGGCGTGGTCGGCGCTTGGAGACGGCGTGAGTCCCACCTTGGAGGGAGTGCTTGCGCTTCGGGTCTTCGACGACGGCACGGGGCAGGCGCTCTATGCGAGCGGCAGTTTCAGCGAGGCGAGCGGGGTCGTCGCTGCGAACAGCATCGCGCGGTGGAACGGGTCGTCGTGGTCGGCGCTCGGCAGCGGCATGATCGGCCGGTACAGCTTCGTTCGGTGCCTCGAGGTGTTCAACGACGGAGACGGGCCGGCCCTCTACGCGGGTGGGGCGTTCCCGCTCGCTGGGGGCTCGGTCACGGGAAACATCGCTCGGTGGAAGGTGTCGAGTCGGATCGTGCGTCACGGCGACGTGAACGCGGGGGGAGGGTCGATTCGCGACGTGCTCTTCGTGAATGGATCGGCAGGCGACGCCGATCGCGTCGTGAACATCCCGGCCAGCACGCCGATCGACGTCCATCTCGACCGGGCGCCGAACGGGCCCGTCCTCGGACGCTACGTCCTTTGGGCTTGGGCCAGTGCCCCGTCGCACGCGGTCGAGGTTTTTCGGGGTGAGACGCGGCTTGGCTGCTTTGTGAATCCCACTCCGATTCAGGGCTTGCAGACGCCGCAGCCGTTCGCGTGCCTGCGAAGCCCCCAACTTCCGAGCCGCGCCTGCCGCGGCGTCGCCGAGCGACCGGGGCCGGCGACGGCACCGTTCACGATCCACCTGTCGCGTGGGCTTCGCGGGGCGGCGACCGTGACGCTGCAAGCGATTCTAGAGGACGATGGTGCGGCCGACGCAGGCGGGTGGAGCAGCACGAACGCCACGATCGTCCACGCACAATAACCGCATCGACGACTCGCCGCTTCGTGTGGCGATCACGAATTGCTTTCCGGTTTCTGAGTGGGTCAGCGGTGGTCGCCTCGCGTTCTAGTAATCAGTCCGAACACTTCCACCACATTGAGGATCGCCGCTCGCTCGGCACGTCGCCGGTCACGTGCGGCCTCAGCTCCGTTCACGGCATTCTGCACGCGCATACACACAAGCTCGCGGAAGCGGGCCGCTACGGTTCGAAGTAGCGGCTCGGCGTCTTCCCGAACGTCCGGCGGAACGCCGAAATGAATGCGCTCGGGCTGTCATAGCCGACTTCGAGCGCCACCGCGGTGACCTTTCGGCGAAGCGCCAGCAGTCGAAGCGCGTGCAGGAGACGGACCTGCTGGCGCCACTTCCCGAGCGTCATGCCGGTCTCGGTTCGAAAGACGCGCTCGATCGTTCGTTTGCTCGCGCCCAGCTCCGCGATGTGATCCGGCGACCGTCGATCGCTGGGATCGTCGTGAAGGAGGCGGGCCAGTTTCTGCGCCCGCGCGTCCTGCGGCTCGGGCAGATGCAGCGCGTCGACGGGAATCGAGCGCAGCTGCTCCAGGATGACGCCGATGAGCTGTCCATCCGCTCGAGCGCGCCGATTGAGTGTCTTCCGGCCGGTCGCGAACACGATGAGCTCGCGCAGGAGCGGCGACACGGCGATGACTCGGCACACGTTCGGAAACGACGTCGAGAGTCGCGGCCAGAAGTAAAGCGTTCGCATCGACGCCGCGCCCGAGATCCGGATCGAGTGCTGCGTCGCCGCCGGCATCCACACCGCGCGGTGCGGCGGAACGATCCACAGTCCCGCGAACGTCTCGACGGTCATCACTCCTTTGATCGCGTAGACCAGCTGGTGCCAGTCGTGCTCGTGAAACGGAATGACGTGACCGCTCGCGAACTCAAACGCGAGCGTGAGCACCTGGAAGCGCCGCGGGGAGATCGGCGGGCAGATGACACCTTGTCGTTTTCTCGACATAACTTGACAGTCTAGCGCAAGACACGCACCGGGCGCCGCGAGTAATGTCGCTCGTCGTCCGGAGCGCGTCGCTCGTTCGCGTCGAACGAGAGGTCATCGCCGACGAGCGCTCCAACGAGAGTCGGACTTCATGAGAGAGCGAGAAGCAAAGATGAACATCGGATGCGAACCGTTGGCGTTCTTGGCCGCCGTGCTCACGACGGTCGCTGCGTTCGCGCAGGAGCCGTCGACGAAGAGTGATGCCGCGCAGATGACGCCGCCGAAGCCGAGCCCCGATCACGTGAAGCTCGGCTTCCTCGTCGGGAAGTGGTCGGGCGAGCAAGTGTATGCGCCCGGGCCCGAATCGCCGGAAGGCGGCAAGGCACAAGGCTCGATCGAATCGAGTTGGGATCTCAACGATCTCGCTCTCGCCACGCGCTTCAAGTCGACGAGCGCGCGGATGTCGTACGAGGCGCGCGCCTTCACCGTCTGGAACGGCGAGAAGAAGCGCTACGAGATGCACTGGTTCGACGGCTGGGGCTTCGCGCAGGTTTACACCGGAGGGTTCGAAGGCGAGCAACTCGTTCTCGAGGCCCACTTCGACGTCATGGGACATTCCGGCAAGGAGCGCGTCACGTTCTCGCGCGCGTCCGCGACGCAGATCCGAATGCTCCTCGAGCGCGACACCGGGCGCGGCTTCGCGAAGGTCATGGAGTCGACGTTCGCGAGGCAAGCGGGCGGATAGTCGCCGACTGTGTTCCAGGTCGACATGGCGCGGTCCTTTCGCGACGACCGGGATGTCAGGCCATCCATCTCACTACTTGACGGTCCGAGGCTCCTTGGCCTCGGTATCGGCGACCGCGCGAGAGACGGGATGTCGAAAGCGATCCCAGAGTACGATCGCGGCGAGGAGACAGGGCACCGCGGCGAT
>JACOTG010000127.1 GCA_016178505.1 Planctomycetota bacterium | reverse complement strand
GGTGGAGGCGTATCAACGGAGCGATACGGCGAGGAGGAGAGACGAGGTCCAGCGGCCTTCGCAGCCGGCCGAATGGGGACTGGGTCGTGGAGATCGGACAGATTTCTTGGTGTAGCCGATCGGAACGCAAAGAACGGCGGCAGATGACCGCACGCACGCGGGCGCGGGATCGCCAACGCTAGGAGAGCGGGCTATACTCCCGACCCTTCGTCGAAAACGAGGGCACGTCGAGTCCCCTCTCCCTCCCGCTCGACAGCCCGGAAAGCGAATTCGTGAAAACTCCGAGTTGGAAGACGCTCGACGCCAACGAGGCCGTTGCGCGCGTTGCGTATGCGCTGAGCGAAGTCATCGCGATCTACCCGATCACTCCGTCGTCGCCGATGGGGGAGTGGGCGGACGCTTGGGCGGACGCCGGCACCCGCAATCTGTGGGGCACGGTGCCGTCCGTCGTCGAGATGCAGAGCGAAGGCGGCGCCGCGGGCGCGATCCACGGCGCATTGCAGACGGGATCGCTCGCGACGACGTTCACCGCGTCGCAGGGCCTGCTGCTGATGATCCCGAACATGTACAAGATCGCGGGCGAGCTGACGCCGGCGGTCTTTCACGTGGCGGCGCGATCGCTCGCCGCGCAAGCGCTGTCGATCTTCGGCGATCACTCCGACGTCATGGCCGCGCGGCAGACGGGCTGGGCGATGTTGTGCTCGGCGTCCGTTCAAGAGGCCCAGGACCTCGCGCTGATCGCGCACCGCGCGACGCTCGAATCGCGCATTCCGTTCTTGCACTTCTTTGACGGCTTCCGGACGTCGCACGAGGTCGCGAAGATCGATTGGCTCGCCGACTCGGTCTTGCGCGAGATGATCGACGACCGCCGCGTGCTCGAGCACCACGCGCGCGCGCTGTCGCCCGAACATCCCGTGCTGCGCGGCACCGCGCAAAACCCCGACGTCTACTTCCAAGCGCGCGAGACCGTGAACCCGTTCTATTCGGCGTGCCCCGACGCCGTCTCGGAATCGATGGAGCGCTTCGGTCGCCTGACCGGCCGGCGCTATCGCCTCTTCGAGTACCACGGCGCGCCCGACGCCGATCGCGTGATCGTGATGATGGGCTCGGGCTGCGAGGCGGCGCACGAAACCGTCGACGCGCTCGTCGCCGCAGGCGAGAAGGTCGGCGTGCTGAAAGTGCGCCTCTACCGTCCGTTCGACGTGAAGCGATTCGTCGAGTCGCTGCCGAAGACGACGCGCGCGATCGCCGTCCTCGATCGCACGAAAGAGCCGGGCTCGGCGGGCGAGCCGCTCTACGTCGACGTCGTCACCGCGCTCTTCGAGAGCAGCCGGAGCCCGATGCCGCGCGTGATCGGCGGGCGCTACGGCCTCTCGTCGAAGGAGTTCACGCCCGCGATGGTGCGCGCCGTGTTCCGCGAGCTCGTGAGCGCAAAGCCGAAGAACCACTTCACGATCGGCATCCGTGACGACGTGTCGGGAACGAGCCTCGACTTCGACGCGAGCTGGTCGATCGAGCCGCCGGACGTCTTCCGCGCGATCTTCTACGGGCTCGGCTCCGACGGCACGGTCGGCGCGAACAAGGAAACGATCAAGATCATCGGCGAGAACACGAACAACTTCGCGCAGGGCTACTTCGTGTACGACTCGAAGAAGTCGGGCGCGACGACGGTCTCGCACCTGCGCTTCGGCCCGCGCCCGATCCGCTCGACGTACCTGATCGGCGACGCGCACTTCGTCGGCTGCCACCAGCCGGTCTTCCTCGAGCGCATGGACGTCGCCGAAAAGTTGCGCCCGGGCGGAACGCTCCTCTTGAACACTCCGCTCGATCGCAAGGAAGTTTGGCACGCGCTCCCCGAAGCGACGCAGCGCCGGCTGATCGCGCAGAAGGCGAGGCTCTTCGTCATCGACGCGGCGAGCGTCGCGCGCGACTGCGGCATGGGCGGGCGCGTCAACACGATCATGCAGGTCTGCTTCTTCTCGGCGTCGGGCGTGCTGCCGCGCGAGGAGGCGATCGAAGCGATCAAGGCGTCGATCCGGAAGACCTACGGCAAGAAGGGCGCCGAGATCGTCGACATGAACATCGCGGCGGTCGACCGCACGATCGAGCACCTGCACGAGGTGACGGTGCCGAAAAGCGTCGACTCGCGCGTCGAGATTCGAAAGCCCGTTCCCGAGGAAGCGCCGGAGTTCGTGCGGCGCGTGCTCGGCGAGATCATCGCGGGCCGCGGCGACGATCTGCCGGTGAGCGCGCTGCCGGCCGACGGCACGTACCCCGTCGGCACCGCGCGCTGGGAGCGTCGCAACATCGCCGCCGAGATCCCGGTGTGGGACACGAAGGTGTGCATCCAGTGCGGCAAGTGCGTGCTCGTCTGCCCGCACTCGGTCATTCGCGCGAAGGCGTACGATTCGTCGCTCGTCGCCCGCGCGCCCGCGACGTTCAAGTCGACCGACGCGCGGCCCACCGATTGGAAGGGGCTCGCGTTCACGATCCAGGTTGCTCCCGAAGATTGCACGGGCTGCGGCATCTGCGTCGACATCTGCCCGGCCCGCAACAAGAGCGAGGCGCGGCTGAAGGCGATCAACATGACCCCGCAGCCTCCGTTGCGCGCGGACGAGGCGAAGAACTGGGACTTCTTCCTCGGGCTCCCCGAAGCGCCGCGGCCCGAGACGCCCGACGCCGTGCGCGAAGTCCAAGTCTCGTTCCCGTACTTCGAGTTCTCGGGCGCGTGCGCGGGCTGCGGCGAGACGCCTTACATCAAGCTCCTCACGCAGCTCTTCGGCGAGCGGCTGCTCGTGGCGAATGCGACCGGCTGCTCGTCGATCTACGGCGGGAATTTGCCGACGACCCCGTGGACGACCGATCGCAACGGCCGCGGGCCCGCGTGGGCCAACTCGCTCTTCGAGGACAACGCGGAGTTCGGGCTCGGCTTCCGCGTCTCGATCGACAAGCAGCGCGACTTCGCGTGCGAGCTGGTGGAGAAGCTCGGCCCCGCGGTCGGCGGCAACCTCGCGCGCGAGATCGTCGATCGCGTCCGCAAGCAATTCGACGAAGCGGACGTTCACGATCAACGCCTCGCCGTCGAGCATCTCAAAGAGAGTTTGCGCGCGATCGATTCCGACGACGCGCGGCGATTGCTGGCGCTCGCGGATGCGCTCGTGCGGAAGAGCGTGTGGATCGTGGGCGGCGATGGCTGGGGCTACGACATCGGCTACGGCGGCCTCGACCACGTGCTCGCGAGCGGGCGCAACGTGAAGGTGCTGCTCCTCGACACCGAGGTCTACTCGAACACGGGCGGGCAGTGCTCGAAGTCGACGCCGCGCGGCGCGGTCGCGAAGTTCGCGACGGGCGGCAAGGCGGCGCCGAAGAAAGATCTCGGCCTCATCGCCATGACGTACGGCACCGTCTACGTCGCATCGATCGCGATGGGCGCGAAGGACGAGCACACGATGAAAGCGTTCCTCGAGGCCGAGGCGTACGACGGCCCCGCGCTCCTCATCGCGTACAGCCATTGCATCGCGCACGGCATCGACATGACGACGGCGATGCAGAACCAGAAGGCGGCCGTGGGCTCGGGGCAGTGGCTGCTCTATCGCTACAACCCCGATCGCGCCAACGACGGGCTGAACCCGCTGCAGCTCGATTCGCCGGTGCCAAAGGTGCCGGTCTCGCAGTATCTCGCGCTCGAGAACCGATTCCGCATGCTCACGAAGATGCGGCCGGAAGAAGCGAAGGCGGTCCACGAGGAGATCCAGCACGACGCCGAGAAACGATTCGCGCTCTACCAGCACCTTGCCTCGCGCGATTTCGGCGAGAAAAAGCCGCCTGCGCCCGTCGGGCCGGCTCCATCGGCCTCTTGAGAGAGCGGAGAAAACGATGAACGGCGAAGAGATCGATCTCGAAACGAACTACTTGGGGATGAAGCTTCGCACGCCGCTCGTGCCCTCGGCGTCGCCGCTCTCCGAGAGCCTCGACAACGTGAAGCGCATGGAGGACGCGGGCGCGTCGGCCATCGTCTTGCACTCGCTCTTCGAGGAGCAGATCCGGGCCGAGCGCCACGAGCTGCACCATCACCTCACGCACGGCACCGAGAGCTACGCGGAAGCGCTGAGCTACTTCCCCGAGCCCAACACGCTCGAGGTCGGCGCGGAGGCATACCTGCGGCACGTGGCGAGGGCGAAGCAGGCTGTCTCGATCCCCGTGATCGCGAGCCTGAACGGATCGACGCCGAGCGGCTGGACGACGATCGCGAAGGAGATCCAAGGCGCCGGCGCCGACGCCATCGAACTCAACATCTACTACATCCCGACCGATCCGAGGGTGACGGGCGTCGAGGTCGAGCAGAACTACATCGACATCCTGCGCAGCGTGAAGGCCGAGGTGACGATCCCGGTCGCGGTGAAGCTCAGCCCGTACTTCAGCAACTTCGCCAACATGGCGAAGCGGCTCGACGAAGCGGGCGCGAACGGGCTCGTGATGTTCAATCGTTTCTATCAGCCCGACATCGAGCTCGAGTCGCTCGAGATCGTCCCGAACCTCCTCTACTCGACTCCGATGGCGATGCGCGTGCCGCTGCGCTGGATCGCGATCCTCCACGACCACGTGAGCGCGAGCCTCGCGGCGACGAGCGGCATCTACCGCGCGACGGACGCGCTGAAGATGCTCATGGCTGGCGCGGACGTCACGATGCTGTGCTCGGTGCTCATGCGCTACGGCATCGACCAGATCGCCGTCATCGAGCGCGACCTACGCGCCTGGATGCAAGAGCACGAGTACGAGTCCGTCGAGCAGCTGAAGGGCAGCCTCAGCCAGAAGAACTGCCCCGACCCCGCGGCGTTCGAGCGCGCGCAGTACGTCCGTGCGGTGTCGCCGCGACGCCACGCCTGACCGGACGTCCTCGAATCAGCGACGCCGCCGTCCGGCACGAGATCGCCAATCACCTTCGAGCGCGCGTCGACATCGCCGGGGCTGGTCGCGAGCGAGCGCAACCTCGCCAGCATCCTTGCGCCCTTCGGAGTGGGGAACATGCGAAGGAACATTCCGGAGCTGATCGTCACCTCATGTCGATCGATCGGGTATCGGAACGCCGCAACCTCGCCATCTCGTCAGCTCGCGATCGTCGTCTCTTCGTCGCCTGGACAGTTCATGAGGTCGAACCCCTCCGTGCGCCAGTGCGGCGAGCAAAAAGCGAGCGGCGAACGAGACGTGATCGTTGCCGACTTTGCTCGCTGCGTCAGGAATAGTCCGCAATGCTGTGGAATTCCTCCGACTCGCCGGCGATCGTGCCGACGAGAACGGCGTCGTTCACTGCGGTTTAGCAATCAAGCCACGGATGGCCCAATCCTTGCGGCTCGTTTTGGCATTCCGAGAGGATGGAAGGTCCCTCCCCTTTGCTCCGGCTCGCGAAGGTCGACGCGGCGAAAGCGCCGCAGATCTTCATGTCGATCTCCGTCCGTAGGGTTGCGAGCGCGATTCCGAAGCAAACTCAAACGGCGGATGCGCGTGTTCGGCAGTTGCGCTGACGGGGGCTCGACGAGCGATTCACGAAGCGAGCGATGACGCGTGAGCACCGGCGTGCTCATGCGTGCGCGCGAGCGCGACTGCCAGCGCGTACGTCACCCGCCTCCGCGAGTCGGAACGATCGCAGGGATGTTCGTCGTGAAGAAGAAGGGCGGCTCAATTGAGAAGGGGAGGTGCGAGCGTGCCTTCACCCAATCATATCGTACGGGTCGCGGCATCGTTGCACGGCCCGGAAGTTCCACTGTTGTGCTCTCCGGGGTCGTCGTTGCATCCGTTGCATTGGCGGCGGAGACTTCGTCCCTTCGGCGGAGGGCGGTCTAAGAGAAGGAGATCCAAGATGAATTCGCGTGACATCGTTCGATCGACGTTCATCTGTGTTTCAGGTCTCGCTTTGGTGGGGGTCTTGTTCGCGACCGCGGCTTCGGCGCAGACGGTCAACGACAATTGCGCGTCGCCGACCGTCGTCGGCCTCGGCGCAAGCGTGTTCAGCAACGAGGGAGCGACCAACGAACCGACCGATCCCATCTGCGCGGGTCAATTCCCGGGGAACTCGGTTTGGTTTTCGTTCACAGCCGCGACGACCACGGCACATACGGCGGGCACGTGCGGCAGCTCATTCGACACGGTGCTCGGCGTTTACACCGGCCCGAGTTCGTGCGGGC
>JACOTG010000130.1 GCA_016178505.1 Planctomycetota bacterium | reverse complement strand
TTCATCGCCCCGCTCGGTGGGATTGCCAACGCTTTCGTATGGCCGGCGCTGCAGGCGCAGATCGGCGACGAGTCCGGGCCGGGCGATCTCGAGAAGAACCTCGGCACGTTCTCGCTCTCGTGGGGCGTCGGGAAAACGCTCGGCTTCTTCGTCGGTGGTCTCGCGTATGCGAAGCTCGGCATCGCGGCAACGCTCGGGTGCAGCGCACTCTCGCTCGCGCTGCTGCCGCTCGTTCCCACGCGCGCCCGGTCGCACGCGGCGACGCCGACGCGACTGGTCGCGGACGGCGGCCCCTCCCACGAGGTTCGCGCCGCCTACCTGCGAGCGGCGTGGATCGCCAACTTCGGCGCGTACGGTCTCGGCGCGATCCTGAACTTCCTCTATGAGGATGTCGTGATCTCGCTCGGTCGCGATCACTACGAGTACAACCTCGTCCTCGGGACCGTCTTCCTCGCACAAACCGTCGCATTCTGGGCGTTCGGTCGCTACGCGAGCTGGCGCTATCGAGCCGGCGCGTTTCTCACATGGCAAGCGATCGGCGCCGTCGCACTGCTCGCCATCGGATTGGGCGCGCCGCGCAACGTCGCGCTCGTCGCCGCCATGCTCGTCGGCACCGCTACCGGATTCGGCTATGCGGCGAGCATCTACTACTCCGTCCACTCCGACGAATCGCGCGGCCACAGAGCCGGCATTCACGAAGCGGTTCTCGGCGCGTCGAACTTCTCGATTCCGCTCGCCGGTGGCGCGATCCAGCGCACGAGCGGCTGGGCCGGCGCGCCCTATGCTCTCGGGGCCGCGATCGTCGCGGGCACGATCGCGATTCAAATCCGCGTCCTGAATCGTGCCCGTCGAACGACGTGACGATCGCGTCTGCAGCTCCCTGATGTGACATCTGCGCAAAGAGCGTTCGATTCGCAGCGTAGTCATAAACGCTCGGCGAAACGTCAGGCGACGTCTGGTAGGCTCTCGGCCCGCATGACGCTTCCCTCGAAAGTCTTCGTCGGTCTCGTGGTCGGAGTCGTTGTCGGCTCGATCGCGAACGCGCTCGCGCCCGGCGATCGCACGGTCGCGTGGATCGTCGAAAACGTCGCGAAGCCGGGCGGCAAGATCTTCTTCAACATGCTGTTCATGGTCGTCTATCCGCTCATCCTCGCCTCGCTCGCGCTAGGTGTCGCGAGCCTCGGCGATCTCGGGCGCCTCGGCCGCGTCGCCGCGCGAACGCTCATCTACTTCGTCGTGTCGACGGCAATCGCGGTGGCGATCGGCCTCGTCCTCGTGAACGCGGTGAAGCCAGGGCACGGCCTGTCTCCCGAGACGCGCGACGAGCTGATGCGCACCTATTCGGGCGAAGCCGCGCAGAAGATCGAGGCCGGAAAAGCGGCCGGTGGGTTCGGCGTGCAGACGTTCGTGAACATCGTCCCGCGGAACCCGGTCGCAGCGCTGGCGCAAGGCGACGCGCTTCCCGTGATCTTTTTCGCGCTGATGCTCGGCGTCGCGCTGACGCTCATGCGGAAGGAGCGCGCCGAGCCGATGATCCGCCTCCTCGAGGCGATCAACGACGCGATGGGAATCCTCATCGACCTCGCGATGAAGCTCGCGCCGTACGGCGTCGCACTGCTCCTCTTCTCGGTGACCGCCCAGTTCGGGATGTCGCTGTTGCAGAAGCTCGGGCTCTACGTCGTGGTCGTGCTCGTGGGGCTACTCGTCCACCAGTTCGTCGTGTTCTCGATCGCCGTCCGAACGCTCGGAGGCATGAGCCCGTTCGACTTCTTCCGCCGCATCCGCACGGTGATGATCACGGCGTTTTCGACGTCGAGCAGCAACGCGACCTTGCCGACGTCCATTCGCATCGCCGAGCAGGAGCTGGGGGTGCCGAGGCAGATCGCGGGCTTCGTGCTGCCGCTCGGCGCCACGATGAACATGAACGGCACGTCGCTCTTCGAGGGCGTCACCGTACTGTTTCTGGCGCAGGTCTTTGGCGTCGAGCTGAGCCTCGGACACCAAGTGATCGTGATCGTCTTGTCGGTGCTCACGGCGATCGGCGCAGCTGGCGTTCCAAGCGGATCGATTCCGCTCCTCGGAATGGTGATCACGACGGCGACGAACGGAAAAGTCGATGCAACGGCGATCGCTCTCGTCCTCGGTGTCGATCGCATCCTCGACATGTCGCGCACCGTGCTGAACGTCACGGGCGATCTCACCGCGGCGCTCTACGTCGCACGCGTCGAGCGCGAACGCTCTGCCACCTCCGCAGTCACGAGCAGCACGTAGTCCGGAAGCGGCTCGCGGCGGAAGCGCGCGTAGAGCGACGCCGCGTCGAGCGACTCCACGAGCCGCAGGCCGCGCACCGACAGGAAGCTGCCGATCTCGCGCGACTCGACGCCCGATCGAAACTTCTCACCGCGCAACGCGACGAGGAGCGTCCCGAGCCGCGCGCCGCGCAGCCCCGATCTGCCCGCGACGACGTCCGGCGGAACGACGTCGAACACCAGCCGACTTCCCGGCGCGCACGTAGCGACGTGATGGACGATCTCGTCGACGCTCGCCGTGTCCAGGTACATGAAGAGCCCGAGCGCGAGAAAGAGCGTCTTCTCCGTGCGGCGATACCCCCCCTCGCGAAGTTCGGCGAGCCAGCCCTTGTCGTCGAGGTCCGCTTCGATCAGGTGCACGTTCGCCGGCAGCGACAGTCCAGCCTTCGCGAGTCGCCGGCGCTTCGCCTGCTGCGTCGCCGTCGTGTCCACCTCGAAGATGCGAAGCTCCTCGCGCCCGACTCGCCACGTCACCGTTTCGAAGCCGGAACCGAAGAGCACGACCTGCGACGCCGTCGTCGTCCGCATCGCGTCCTCCGCGACGCGAGAGCGGCAGATCCCGTAGGTCGCGATCCCCGCGAACATCGCGTCGGCCACGCGGACGATGACGCGCGGCGGAACGATTCGCGCGAGGCGGGGAACGAAGTGGCGCGCGAGTGGGTCGTCGAATAGCCGATCGTCGTCCGGCCGTTCCGCCTCGGCTGCGCGAAAGCACGCGAAGTATGCAGCCGTGGAGCTGGGAGATCGGCGCCGCCGAGGCATGCCTCGCTGCATACCACGCCGGCACCGCTGCACGAGTCGATTTTTTCCGTCGACGAGTCGCGTCCAGAAATGTTCCCGGACAAAGGAGGCGTGCGTTACGCTCGTGGCATGCGCGCTCTCGATCGCTTGCTCGAACGCTGGCGAGATCGGCGAGCCACGCGCGCGCTCGAGCGTGACGCGCGTCGCCGCCTAGCCGAGATCTTCGCCGATCCCTCACGGCTTCGCGGGACGTCGCTTCGACCCGAGCACCGAAGCCGCGTGATGATGGTGCGCCACGACGTGGAGGCCGGGCGCGTCGCACGCATTTTCTTCACCATCATCCGCCACCCGCGCCCCTACGCGTTCTCGAAGCAGATCCACGAAGTGCTCGAGCTGTGGCGTCTCGACGTCGCAGACGGCCGGCTCGAACGAGTCGAGGGCGCGAACCTCAGCCGGCTTCGCGGGTCGGACGGCGAGCCGTCGACTCACGGAGGGGGGATCTGATTTCCGATGAGATGTCGATGAACGAATTCCTCGCGAGCCCAACGGTGCACGTCTTCCTTCAAGTGGTGGTCGCCGCGTTGCTCGGGCTCTTCGTGGGTCTCGAGCGCGAACGATCGAAGGAATATCGCGCAGACGAATCCGCAGCTGTCACCGAGGAGCGGCGGTTCGCCGGGATTCGCACGTTTTCGATCGTCAGCGTGACCGGCTATGCCGCCGCGCTCCTCTCGGCCGAAATCCAAGCGTCCGTGTTCGTCGTCGGTCTGGCGATCGTCGGCGGGCTCGCAGCGATCTCGCACTTCGTCGCCGGAGAGCGCCACCCGGGCACGACCACCGAGGTCGCGTTCGTGCTCACTTACCTCCTCGGCGGGCTGGTGCACGCGGAACAGCTGCTGCTCGCGTCCGTCCTCGCGCTCCTCCTCACGGCGATGCTCGCCAGCAAGCCCGCTCTCCACCATTTCGCGCACTCGGTGACTCGCGACGACATCCAGAGCGCTCTGAAGTTCGGCGCGATCACGCTCGTCATCTTGCCGCTCTTGCCCGATCGCACGTTCGATCCGCTGCAAGCGGTCAACCCTCGAAACGTCTGGCTCATGGTTGTGCTCGTGTCCGGGATCGGGTTCGCCGGCTACATCCTCGTGAAGCTCTTCGGATCGCGGGCCGGCACCGGGCTGATCGGCATCCTCGGCGGGCTCGTCTCGTCGACGGCGACGACGCTCACGTTCAGCCAGCGCTCGCGCGACACCCAGGGAATGGCGCGCGGCTTCGCCATGGCGATCCTCCTCTCGTGCACGGTGATGTACCCGCGCGTTGTCGCGCTCGCGGCCGTCACGAATCGCTCTTTCGGAGCGGCGCTCGCGCTCCCGCTCGGCGTGATCATGGTTCTCGTGCTCATCGTCACCGGGGTCGCGTACGTGCGCACACAGCGAAACGGCGCCGATTCAGGCGCGCAGCCGACCTTTCGCAACCCGTTCGAGTTGATGCCGGCCATCCGCTTCGCGCTCGTCTTCGCAGTCATCCTCGTCGTCGTGAAGCTCGCACAGCGAAACCTCGGCACGTCCGGTCTCTACGTCGTCTCGTTCGCATCCGGGCTCGTGGAAATGGACGCCGTGACACTTTCGATTGCGCGGCTCGACGCACAAGGTGGCGTCGACCGATCCACCGCCGTCGCGGCGGTCGTGCTCGCGTGCCTCGCGAACTGCCTCGTGAAAGCGGCCATCGTTTGGCTGATGGGAGTCACGTCGCTGCGCCGCGCCGCGGGAGTGCCGCTCGTCGTGTTCGCGATCGTGACCGGGCTGATCTTCGCAGCACTGATCGGCGGCGTCGTTTTCTGATTCTTGACGCGCCGGCCGCTGCCCGGCTATGAATGCCGCCCAACATGCGGACCGACCGACCGGGAGAAAAGACCCCCAATCGACCGACGGCAAGCGCGGGCGTTCGCGTTCCGTCCGCCGGCTACCTCGTCGTGATGATCCTGCTCGCGGTGACGGGGCTCGTCATCGCGTCCATCCAGACGAAGCAGCATCTCGTCCTCAACATGTTCCAGGCGAAGGGACGGTCGGGCTGCTCGCTCACTCCGTACCTCGATTGCGACGCCGTCTACGCGAGTCGTTACTCGGAAGTGTTCGGGATTCCCGTGTCGGCGTGGGGAGCGGGCGCGTTCGGGGTCGTTCTCGTGATGGTCGCGTTCGCGTTGTGGATCGGCGGCGATGTCCGTCGCATGGGCTTGGCCGCCGTGTTTCGCATCCTCCTGGTGATGGTGGCGACGTCGCTCGTGCTCGCCGGAATCTCGATCGGCTTGCTCCACGTCCTCTGTCCTCTTTGCACGGCCGTGCACCTCACCAACGTCCTCCTGCTGGCGACGTGTTGGCTCGCGCTCGGGAAACCCTTCGCGCCGATCGGCGGAGCGGAGTCCGTGGCCGTCCCGCGGCGCGCGTTGCTCTCCATGTCCGCGCTTCTCGCGCTCGCGTTGATGGGTGTCGGCGCGGCCGCGTCTCTCGGCACCTTCGTCTCGATGCAAACGACGCCCGTCGACGTTCCGAGAGAGGTCCAAGCCTTCCTCGCGGGAAAGGTCTATGAGATCAAGAACCTCGACAAGATCCCGATGCACGGCAATCCGAACGCGCCGATCACGATCGTCGAGTTCGGCGATCTCGAGTGCCCGGCTTGCCGAGGCTCCTACTTCCTCTACCAGTCGATGCTGAAGGAGTACGGCGACAAAGTGCGGCTTGGCTTCAAGCACTACCCGCTCGATCGGGGCTGCAACCAGACCATCTCGAGTTCGCCGCATCCACACGCTTGCCTCGCGGCACTGGCGTCGCTGTACGCCCATCAGCAAGGCAAGTTCTGGGAGTTTGCAGAGGCCGTGTACGGCGGGCCACAACCGCCGGATCAGGAAATGCTCTTGAACACGGCCAAGCGAATTGGCCTCGACGAAAAGGCCTGCTTCGAGTTCATGAAGCACCAGGACGTCAACGGCGCGCCGATCATCGAGGACATCATGGAGGCGCGCTCGCTCGGCCTCACGACGATCACGCCGGGACTCTTCTTCGGGACCGATGCGCAGCACTTCCGGAAGGCGGAAGGGGCGCTGGTCCCCATTTTGGTGCGGGCCTACATCGAGGCCCTGCTCGACCAAGTGCATTCCAAGTAGCGACAGCTCGCCGTTTCGCAGCGAATCGCGACTGGCCCGCGAGTTGCTCGTCTCCCCTCTCGAGCGTGCGGATGTCTCGAGGGATCGTCGCCCAACCGCGAAAGGAGACAGCCATGGACGCCGCGAGCTTCAAGGCCGCCTTCGAATCCAGCATTCCAGAACCCACCGTCGAGCGGCTCATTCAGCGCTTCAACTTCGCGTTGCGTCAAACGGAAGGCGAGGTCTTCTCGGCGATGGCCGCAGTCAATGAACTTCTTACCCAGCCACTGAGTTACGAGGAGTTCAAGACCCGCATGCAGAAGTCGAACTGAGCGACGTCGCGCGAACGCAACGCACGTTCACGTTTCGCGACACTGCCGAGCGGTGCGTCGCTTCGCGTCGAGAGCCGTCTCGGCGAGAGCTTTGAGTCCCTTCGCGCCCGCGCGCGTCAACGCGAGATCACGACGATGCCGTTGGTGACGCCCGCGGTCCCGTTCGGAGCTCCCGGGTCGAGCATCAACCCCTCGAAGAAGAACGTGCCCGTTCGACCCAAACCGCCCGGTAAATCGAGGAGCCGGTACGGCGCCGGTTGCGTTCGCGGGCCCGGCCAGTTCTCGACACCGAGACGGCTTGGCATTCCGATGTTGTTGGCGATCCTCACGGGATGTCGCGGGCCCGCGCTGAGCGGCGTCGGCATGCATGTTCTGCCGACCCCACTCGGCAGCGTGCGCAGCGTCGAGTCGTCGGGCAGACCCACCCACACGTACATCGCGTAGCGAGTTCCACCGAATGGCGTGGACTGGATGTCGAGCGTGAACGGAGTCGCCGGCGTCACGGTCACGTAGCGTTCCGGGAAGAAGCCGGGCGTGCCGTTCACGTAGAGCACGTCGATCTGAGGCCCGACGCCGGTGTTGATGTTCCCGGAACGGCACTGAACCGAGGCGACGTCGCACACGAGCGCGTATTGCAAAGTGCCGCCGGAGCCACTCGTGCCGTACGCGCTGACGCGGATGAGGTATTGGGTACCGGTCGTGCACAGCCAATCGACTCGCGACTGGAGCGTGCCCGGACAATGACCGCCGGATTCGTCGTCGTTGCACACGACCTCGGTGAGACCGCCGCACGCGCCCGTGAAAACCGCGACGGTCGTGTCGTACGTGCTGTCGCACGTCTCGAACGACGCGCTGCCGTTCTCCGGCGCCGTCCACGCGAACCACACCGAGCGCTGGTTCACATAGCCGCACGATTGGGGAGTGTCGGTGAAATCCGACGTCGCGCCCGTGGTGTCCTCGTTGCCCAAGATCGGAAACGGACCGTGGCTCGGCAGCGGCGTCGGGCTCGCACACGAATCGTTCGGCGGTTGCGCGCACGGGGATCCGGTGTCGATGATCTCGAGCTGGCCGAGGCCGGTCGATCCATCGAACGAGTCGACCATGACGAAGTAGGTCGTTCCGGCAGTCGCGCACCAAGCGACCTCCGACGAGACCGATCCGGCGCCGCAATACGCCGAGTTGTCGTCGTTGCATTGATGCACGGTGAAGGGTCCGCACGCCGTCGGACCCTCGAGCACGCTCAGCACCGTGTCGTAGCTCGTGCCGCACGTGTCGGCGATGTGGACGTCGCTGGTCGTCGCCGTGAATGCAAACCAGATCGTCGCGGTTGGCGGGATCTGGCACGTCAGCGGATCGCCGAGAACAGCGGTCGCGCACGTGCTGTCGAACGGCGTCACGCCCAGGCCGACGGCCACCGCCCCGCTGCAGTCGTCGTTGGCGGGTGGGTTGGCCGCGCGAGCGGTCGAGCCGAGGAGCGCGGTCGTCAGACCCATGACCACGGTGATGACGAAACAGCGAATTCTCATCGAACGCCTCCTTTGAATCCCACTTCGAAAGCGCTCGTGCGCCGTGAAGCAAAATCTCCCGATGGATCGATCGAGTGACGCTACGCGAAGCGCGCGAAGTCCGTCAAGCGCGCGAGCGGCGCGGGCGCTTCGATTTCTTCGCGGCGACGAGGTACTGACGCCACGGTTTCCAGTAGTAATTCTTCCAACCCTTCGTGACGCCGCGATGGTCCTGAGGCGCGACGTTCACGTGAACGAGGTCAATGCGGCCGCCGCCGCGCGCCTTCGAGAACGTCAGGATCAGCACCGAATCGAGGTCGCTACGCCGCCAATACGTCGACTTCCAAAGCTGAACGACCATGCGCCCCGGAACCGCGCAAACCGTCGTGCCTCCGATCGCGCCGCCGAACGCAGAGAACTTCGAGCCGGGCTTCGCGCTGATGGTCACGCGCCCGCCGGTGAACGCCGCGTGCGTCTTCGGATCCATGTACATCGCGTAGAGCTGCTCGGGCGGCGCCGGCAACGTCACGGTTTGTCGGATCGTCGGGGTCATGGGTTCTCCTATCTATTCCGAATGGCTACGCCGGACGATTCTACGCGCGTTGCGCAACCGCTCGCTAGCTCGAGTGAATCGCGTCCCACGTGAGGTCGAAACGCGCGAGGTACTTGCGCAATCGGTCGGCGTCGTTCGCGGTCGACTTCTTGGCACGCGAGATTGCGAAGAGGACGCGGCCCGCCTCCGAGAGACTTCGCGACTCGCGACAGACCTGGACGACGTCCGCGAGCTGCACACGATCGAAGCGATCCACCTCGGCGAAGCGCGCGGCGCCGAGCAGTTCGGTGAGCGACCCGTCGATCGCGGCGTCGCGGCGCCGCCACGACGATCGCAGTCGCTCGATCTCCTCGTCCACGAGCACGACGGTGATGCGGCCGCCGGTCGCCAAGGTCGCGAGTCGCGTGATGCTCGCGTTCAGATCGCGGAAATTGCCGCGCCAGTCGGCGGACGCCGATGTCGCAAAATCGACGTATCGCTCGCGAGCCTCTTTGTTGAAGCTGACGCGCTTACCGGTCGCGCGAGAGAACTTGTCGAGTTCGAAGTCGAGATTCGGTCGCAAGTCTTCGATTCGATCGCGAAGTCCCGGCAGCCGAAACGTCCACAAGTTGATGCGCGCGAGCAGATCCTCGCGGAATCGTCCGTCCGCGACGCTCACGCCGAGGTCGCGGTTCGTGCCGGCGATGAGCTGGAAGTCGCTCTCGACCTCGCGGTCCGAGCCGACCGGCAAGAAGCGCTTCTCCTCGAGCGCACGCAGGAGCATCGCTTGCTCGTCGGCGCCGAGCTCGCCGATCTCGTCGAGGAACAGGAGGCCGCGATCGGCGCTGCGCAGGAGGCCCGGGCGATCGACGACCGCCCCGGTGAACGCGCCGCGCTTGTGACCGAACAGCGACGAAGCCGCCGTGTCCCCGCGCAAGGTCGCGCTGTTCACCTCGACGAACGGACCGTCGAGCTGATGGCGCTGCTTCTTCAGCTCCCAGATGCGGCGAGCGAGCTGCGACTTGCCGGCGCCCGTCGGACCCATGAGGAGAATCGGCGCCTTCGACGCGATCGCAACCTTCTCGATCTCCTCGATCTGGCGGTTGAACTCGGCATTGCGCGTCTCGATGCCCGACTTGAGGAGCGACACGCCCTCACGGTGCTCCTCCTGGTAGCGCGATGCGATCTGATCGTAGCGCGAGAGGTCGAGGTCGATGATCGCGAACTGGCCGGGTCCGATGTCCGCGCGACGCTTCGGCGGCGACGTCTGGATGAGTCGCGCGGGAAAGTGACGCGACTCGGTGAGAAGGAACAGACAAATCTGCGCGACATGCGTCCCCGTCGTGATGTGGACGAGATAGTCCTCTTTCTCGGGCGCGAACGGGTACGCGCGGGCGAACGCGTGCAACACGCCATACACCTGTTGGAAGTCCCACGGGTTCTCGAGGTCTACGACCGACCGATGGACCGTCGTCTCGGGCGACACGTGCGCGATGTCGCGCTCGATCAGCGACGAAAGCGACACGTCGGACGGCTTGCTCCCGTGGAGGAGCTCCAGACGATGCACGAGCAAGTCCTCGTGCTGGCACAGCGCGACAGTCGGACGCCATCGATCCCAACGGTCGGCAGCGTGCCCCTCGTCGAGCTTGGTGCCGAGGAATCCGAAGATCACGGTCCGCTTCGCGGGCATAGCCAATAGGCTAACTCACTAGACTATTGGATAACAATCGTCGCGATCCAATCACCGAGACCGCTGGATGCCGACACGCGAGAAACCACTCACGCCGCTACCATTCAGCCACTTGCGACGAATCCGTACGAGCGCTCGCCTCCATGGCACTCCGGCTGCTTTCTCACCACTCGTCGATACACGACAAGGAGGTCGAGAGTCATGGCCAACAAGACGCTGTTCGAGACGCTGCGCGGAAAACGAGTCCCGAAGACGAACGCGCGGAACCAAGAAGGCGCGCCGGCCTACGCCTACGAAGGGAAGCAGCTCCTGACGCAACTGGCGTCGACGGGCTGCCTGAACCAGACCTTCTACGCTGGGGCTGAAGAGCAGCTCGAGGCCGTGCTCGCAGTGTGCGACGAGGTCGAGCCCGAGTTCATCGCGAAGACAGCGCTCTACTGCCGGCGTCGCGGAAACATGAAGGACATGCCCGCGCTCTTGTGCGCGGTCTTGTCGGTTCGATCGCCGCGTCACCTGGCCGCGATCTTCGACCGAGTGATCGACAACGGGCGCATGCTGCGGACGTTCGTGCAGATCGTGCGGTCGGGAGCGGTCGGGCGAAAGTCGCTCGGCTCGCTGCCGAAGCGGTTAGTGCTTCGCTGGCTCGAGTCGCGCGACGACGAAGCGGTCTTTCGCGCGTCGGTGGGACAGTCTCCGTCGCTCGGCGACGTGGTGAAGATGGTTCACCCGAAGCCGGTAACGGCGTCGCGACGCGCGCTCTACGGCTGGCTCATCGGCCGCGAGCACGACGTCGAAGCGCTGCCGGAAATCGTTCGTCAGTTCGAAGCGTTCAAGTCGGGCGCGACCCGCGAGGTCCCGGACGTTCCGTTCGAGATGATCACGCCGCTCGAGCTGGGCGCGGCGGGTTGGACGGCGATCGCGCGGCGCGCCTCGTGGCAGGCGACGCGCATGAACCTGAACACGTTTCAACGACATGGAGTCTTCGCAGATCGCACGGTCGTCGATCTCGTCGCCGCGCGGCTGCGAGATCCCGAAGCGATTGCGAAGGCGCGGGTCTTCCCGTTCCAGTTGTTGGTCGCGTTTCGCGAGGCACTGGCCGAGATCCCCGCGTCGATCACGGAAGCGCTGCAGGATGCGATGGAGATGGCGATGGGCAACGTGCCGGTGATCGAGGGGCGGGTGTTCGTGTGCCCGGACGTGTCGAGCTCGATGAAGTCGCCGGTGACCGGAGTGCGGCGCGGCGCATCGTCGGCCGTGAAGTGCGTGGACGTTGCGGCACTGTTCGCCGCCGCGATTCTGCGCAAGAACCCGGCCGCCGAGGTGATCCCGTTCAACGACGTCGTGCGCCCCGTGCGCCTGAATCCGAGGGACAGCGTGATGACGAATGCAAACGTGATGGCGTCCTTGTGCAGCGGAGGCACGGCGTGCAGCGCACCGCTCGCGCTCTTGAACCAGCGTCGCGCGAAAGGAGACGTCGTGATCTTCGTTTCGGACAACCAGTCGTGGGTCGACGCGAGCGGCAATCGCGGCACGGCGCTCCTGCAGGAGTGGACGGCGTTTCGCGTCCGCAACCCGCGCGCTCGCTTGGTCTGCATCGATCTTCAGCCGTACGGAACGACGCAGGCCGCCGAGCGCGACGACGTGCTCAATGTCGGAGGTTTTTCGGATGCCGTGTTCGAAGTCGTCGGCGAGTTCGCCGCGCGTGGTCCCGACCCGTCGCACTGGGTCGATCTCATCGAGGCGAGCGAGCTGTGATCGGTCGGAGGGGAGAGGAGCGAATGCTCGCAGGACTACAACAACGTCCGTCAGCTCGAGGAGCGCGGAACGTCTTGCGGTCCTCGTCGCTCCTCTCCCCCGGGTCGAAAGAATCGAGGTCAGCATCCGGGGGACTGCACCCCGGCCCTCGCGATGAGTCGAGTTCAACGGTGCGAATGCGTTCGGGAGTACATGTGTCGCGGGTTCGAATCCCGCCGGCTCCACGAAGCGGGGCCGTAGCTCAGCGGTAGAGCAAATTCTCTCGGCAATCCTCGTCGCACCTTATCGTGGTCAGTGAGATTCACGGCGCGAATGCCGTCGGAAGTACACGGCGAACCTGGGTTCGAATCCCGGGGCTTCATCGGACGTCTCGGTGTAGTCGCTTTCGACGATCTCGTCGCGCCGCTTTTCGCGGCGAATGAGTTTCTGAGGCGCGAATGCCGGTCGGAAGTACATGGTCTTGCGGGTTCGAACCCCGCCGCTCCGCCGGACGTCTCGGCGAAGTCGCTTTCGACTATCCTCGTCGCGCCCGTTCTTGGTGCTGCAATCGAAACGAGGGATGGAGACATGAGCGAGTATCTGCAGATCGACGTCGAGGGTGGCGTGCCGATCAAGGCGTGGGTGCGCGGCGTTCCGATGGACGACGCGACGAAGGGGCAGCTCGAGAACACCGCGAAGCTTCCGTTCATCCACAAGTGGATCGCGGCGATGCCCGACGTTCACTTCGGCATCGGCGCCACGGTCGGCAGCGTGATTCCGACCGTCGGCGCGATCGTGCCCGCGGCGGTCGGCGTCGACATCGGTTGCGGGATGATGGCCGTGAAGACGAGCCTTCGCGCCGCCGACTTGCCGGACGACTTGCGCGGCATTCGCTCGGCGATCGAGCGCGCGGTGCCGCACGGCCGCACCGACGGCGGACGGCGCAACGATCGCGGCGCTTGGGCGAATCCGCCGGCTGCCTGCGTCGAGGCGTGGCGCGCGCTCGCGCCCCGCTACGACGCGATCGTCGTCCGTCACCGAACGATCGGCCGTGGAAAGGACGTCGAGCAGCTCGGAACGCTCGGCACCGGCAACCACTTCATCGAAGTCTGCGTCGACGAGGAGGGATCGGTCTGGGCGCTTCTGCACAGCGGATCGCGCGGCGTGGGTAATCGCATCGGCACCTACTTCATCGAGCTGGCGAAGAAGGACCTCGGTGATCAGCTCGGCAACTTGCCGGACGTCGACCTCGCGTATCTGCGCGAAGGATCGCCGCACTTCGACGATTACGTGCTCGCGGTCGAGTGGGCGCAGGAGTACGCACGCTGCAATCGCCAGCTCATGATGGAGGCGATGCTCGCGGCGATTGCTTCGAGCAGGCACGTGCCGCCGTTCACCAGCCATCTCGTCGCGGTGAACTGCCATCACAACTACGTCGCTCGCGAGGTGCACGACGGCATCGACGTCTTCGTCACGCGCAAGGGCGCGGTGCGCGCGCGCGAGGGCGATCTCGGTATCATCCCGGGCAGCATGGGCGCGAAGTCGTTCATCGTGCGCGGACGCGGCAATGCCGAGAGCTTCCACAGCTGCAGCCACGGTGCCGGGCGCGCGATGTCGCGCGGGCAGGCGAAGCGCACCTTCACGCTCGCCGACCACGAGGCGGCCACACGGCACGTCGAGTGTCGCAAGGACGCGGGCGTGATCGACGAGACGCCCGGCGCGTACAAGCCGATCGAGGCCGTCATGGAGGCGCAGAAGGATCTCGTCGAGATCGTTTACACGCTGCGTCAGGTCGTGTGCGTGAAGGGTTGAGCGTTGGATGTCGATGCGAAATGAGCGAGGCCGGTACGACATGATCGAATTGGATGGCTCGGTGGGGGAAGGCGGCGGGCAGATTCTCCGCACCGCGCTCGGGCTTTCGCTCGTCACCGGCTCGCCGTTTCGCATCGCGAACGTGCGCGCGGGACGCGAGCGGCCGGGGCTAATGCGGCAGCACCTCACCGCCGTCGAGGCGGCGACGAAGGTCGGAGACGCGCGCGTCACCGGCGCCGGGATCGGGTCGATGGAGCTGACGTTCGAGCCGAAGGCCGTGCGGCCGGGGCGCTACTCGTTCGCAGTCGGCACCGCCGGAAGTACGACGCTGGTTCTGCAGACCGTGCTGCCGGCTCTGCTCACGGCGTCGGGCTCGTCGACCCTCGAGCTTTCCGGCGGAACGCACAACCCGTTCGCGCCGCCGTTCGACTTCATCGATCGCGTGTTCCTGCCGATCGTGCGTCGGATGGGGCCGCAGGTGCGGGCGCACCTCGAGCGGCCCGGCTTCTATCCCGCGGGCGGCGGGCGATTCACCGTGGAGGTCGAGCCCGTGCGCACTCTCTCGCCGATCGAGATCCTCGAGCGAGGCGACATCGTCGAGCGTCGCGCGACCGCCATCGTCGCCGGCGTCCCCGAGTCGGTCGCGGAGCGCGAGCTACGCGTCGTCGAGCGGAAGCTGGGGTGGGATCCGTCGTGTCTCGTGAAGACCGTGCTGCCGCCGGCATTCGGCCCCGGCAACGTGCTGATGCTCGAGGTCCATTCGTCAGTGGTGGGTGAGCTTTGCACCGGCTTCGGCGAGCGCGACGTGCGCGCCGAAGGCGTCGCGCACCACGCGATCGACGAAATGCGCCACTATCTCGGGTCGCAGGTGCCGGTGGGCGTCCACCTCGCCGACCAACTGTTGATCCCCGTGGCCATGGCGGGCGCCGGCGCCTTCCGCACGATGCCCCTCTCGCGCCACGCGCGCACGAACGTCGACGTCGTGAACCGCTTCCTCCAGGTCGACGTCGCGGTGAGCGAGGAACCGAACCGATCCTGCGTCGTCAAGTTCGGCGTCGAATAGTCGCAAGCTCAGATAGACCGCCGCCTGCGGTTCGTCAGCGGTTGCCACTCTCGTCGTCCGTGGACTTGGGCGCCGGCGACAGCGCGAGGTTGAACGCCGTGCTTCCGCCGGGCGGGACCTCGACCTGCGCGGCGCCCGTCCACGCTTTTCCGGTGAACGCGGTCGCGAGATAAGTCCCCGCGTCGAGCCCGACGAGTCGAAACGCAGATCGCCGGCTGTCGAACGTTCGAGCGCCCGCGCCGGCTCCGCCGAGATCTCGAGGGACTCGACGACCTCGTGCGGATCGAGCGGCGCGCGCGACGGCAAGCGCGTCGGATCCGGCTCGCGAGCGACGCGTCGTCGATGCTCGCGGGCGTGGTGAACGAGGATGCCGACGAGCCACGCCTGAAGATGTCCGGACCCGTCGTAGTGTTGGGCGCGCTCGATCGCGGTGAGGTACGTTTCCTGCAGGAGGTCGTCGGCCTCGGCGGCATTGCGAACGAGGCTCATGGCGACGCGCAGGATCTCGGGCGCCGTGCGATCGAAGATTTTCGCCAGCGCCGCGACGTCGCCGTTCTGCCGGAAACGATCGAACAGCCGGTCCAGCAATCGATCTCTCATCATGCTTACACGACTCGAAGGCAGAAAATCGTCACACGGATTCTCGGAGAAATCCTCGTGATGTCGAGTCGTTGCGGCGAGGCGAACGTTTCGCGCGCTGTTACTTCCAGTCGGGCTGGATCTTCACGAAGCGCGTGTCGGCGCCGCGCTTCAGCTTCACGAGGACTTCCTTCTTGCGCTCGGTCTTCGCGACGCCGACGGCGGCTTTGAACGACGCGATGTCGGTGATGGGCTTGTCGTTCACGCCGAGGAGGATGTCGTCGGTTTGAAGGCCGGCGAGGCTGAACAGTCCGGCGATCGGCACTTTTTGAACGATCACGCCGCCTTGGTCTTCGGCGTCCAAGTTCTTCCGTTGAACGAGGTCGTACGTGATCTCTTTCACGGTGACGCCGAACACCTCGTCGATGAATGTCTCGGCCTCGTAGATCGACTTCGGCGCCGCTGCGACGGGCACCGCGATCTCCTTCTCCTGACCTCCTCGCACGACTTTGAGCGTCAGCGTGGATCCGACCGCGCTCTTTCGAATCTTCGTGAGCACGTCGCGCACACCGTCTTCGTCCTTCGCCTCGACGTCCTTGCCGTCGACCTCGGCGAGCAGATCGCCCTGCAGCACGCCGGACTTCTCGGCGGGCGAGTCGCGGCCGACGAGGCTGACGATCGCGCCCTCGCCTTCGTCGCGCTTGAACGTCAGCGCCAGCGTTTTCGTGAGCGGTTGCAGCTCCTCGATCCCGATCCATCCCTTCTGCCCGCCGATCGCGACGGGGTTGCGAATGCCCGCCTCGAGCGACGAGCCGGGCAGGATCTGCGGCGTGGATTGGTTGAGAGACACGCTGAACGACATCTCACGCGACTTGCCGACGTTGAGCCCGCTGCTCTCGACTTCCTTCGGCGGCGCGCGACGCGGCTGCGCGATCACGCCGACGAGCTTCGCGTTGTCGAGTGCGACGACCGGCGCGCCGATCGCGAGCGACGGGCCGATGCCGCTCGGCGAAACGGAGTTCTGCAACCAGCGCACGACCTGTCCCTTTGCGACGCCGGAGACGCGCCCGGTGTCGAAGCTCGCCTGGTAGTCGTACTTCTTCTCGAGAAACGTCACGACGAGGAACGGATCGCCGACTTGGAGCGCGGCGCCCGCGTCGAACGCGATCGGCTTCCATGCGGGCGGCGCCGAGTCGACCTGCAAGTATGCGACGTTGAGATCCTCGTCTCGCGCGACGAGATTCGCCGGCGTCATCTCGCCATTCGGCTGCACGACGCGGAAGTTCTTCGGCGGCGAGTTCGATTGACCGAGGAAGTCCATTCCGCTGAACGACGATCGCGAGTACGGATCGGGAAAGACGTGGCCGCCGATGAGCACGAGCCCCGCATCGTTCACGACGAGGCCGATGCAAACGCCCTCGCCCTCCTTCTCGCGACTGCCGCCGCTCGAGTCCTCGAGCGTGACGCGGAAGCTCGACTTCGTCGTCTCGAAGCTGTAGTGGACGCGAACGATCGACGGCGCGAGCCGATCCATCGCCTTGCGAATGCGCTCGCCCTGCTCGTCCGCGCGTGCGTCCGCCGCGACGCCGAGCGCTGCCATCGACAAGCCCACCGTCCACATCGACGTCGTTCGTCCCATGGCATTCACTCCCGCTTGTAATCGTTCTCGAGGACGACCAGGTTCTGCGCCTTGCCTCGTTGCACGGCGAGAAGCACGGTTGGCTTCTTCGCGTCGACCGACGCCTGAAATTTCTTCTTGAACTCGTCGAGGCCGGCGACCGGCTCGCCGTCGAATTTGAGGATCACGTCGCCGAACCGCAGATCGCTTCGATTCGCCGGCCCCGCTTCGTCCACGCCCATGACCAGCACGCCGGCCGTCGTCGACATCTTGCGGGCGAGCGCCAGGTATCGCGTCATGCCGCGCACCGAGCAACGCCACGAACGGCACTCGAACTCCTCGCCGATTTCCGGCTCGAGCGATTCCGTCGTCGCCTTCACACGCACTTCCTTGCCGCCGCGAAGGAGCCGCAGCTGGACCTCGCCTCCGGGTGCCGTATCGGCCATGAGGCGCCGCACCGCCGGCACGTCGGACGCAAAGCGCGCGCTCGTTTTCTTGCCGTCCCACTCGAGGAGCACGTCGCCCGTCTTCACGCCTGCGCGATCCGCCGGCGAATCCTTCACGACGCTCGAGACGAGCACGCCCTCGCCCCCTTCGGCCTTGAAGAACTCCGTGAAGTCCTCCATCGGCTGAAGCTCGACGCCGATCCACGATCGAACGACCTTGCCCTGCTTGATGAGCTTCTCGGCGACGTCCTTTGCGATGTTGATCGGCACGGCGAAGCCGAGCCCGTCGGCGCCCGCCGATCGCGAGTTGATGCCGATTACTTCGCCGCGATTGTTGACGAGCGGACCGCCCGAGTTGCCGGGATTGAGCGGTGCGTCGGTCTGGATCCACGTGTTGAACGCGCCCGTTCGCTCGCCGCTCGGCAGCCGGAACTCGCCCGAGAAGAATCGCTCTGCGTTGCTGACGATCCCCTTCGTCGCCGTCTGCTTGAGTCCGAGCGGCGAGCCGATCGCCAGCACCGACTGACCGACCTGCACCTGCTCCGAATCGCCGAGAGACGCCCACGTCAAGTTCGTCGCTTTCAGCTCGTCAAGGTGAAGTTTGATCACCGCGAGGTCGGTGTAGGCGTCACCGCCCACGAGGTCCGCGCCGATCTTCTCCTTGTTCCACAGGGTCACGATCAGCTTCTTCGCGTGGCCGGCGACGTGGAAGTTGGTGACGACGTGACCTTCGGGGTCGATGATCACGCCGCTCCCCTCGCCCGTTTCCTCGTGCTTCACGCCCGAGTCGTAGTCGTCCCACACCGGTTGGATCGAGACGACCGAGGGCGAGAGCTTGTCCGCGGTCTCCATCGTCGCGCGTTCTTCGTCGCTCGCGGCGCGGCCCTTGTCGGCCTTCGGCTGCGCGAGCGCGGGCACCGCCGCAGCGATCCACGTCGCCGCGAGCATCGCGCCGGTCTTCATCGCATCTCTCCTTTGGACCTATCGCGTGAGAATCGGGAGGAAGTGGTCGGGGATCTGGAGAATGATCAGCGCCATCGCGGTGCCGTAGAGGTCGCCGACGGCAGGCTCGTCGAACGCGCCGTCCTTGCGCTGCAAGCCGAGCAGACGATCGCGGACGCGCACGTACCAAATCGGGAACGTGTCGCCGCCGTGAAGGTACGCCGCCTGCATCGCGTAGTACTGGCCGTAGAGAAAGTGGCCGCTCAATCGCTTCTGGCCGGCCGGGAAGTACGGCGCGAGGAATCCGAACGCGGCTTCGACCTCCGGCCGCTCGCCGAGGCCGAGACCGTAGAGCGCCGTGAGCGCCGCGACCGTGAGATGGAACGAGGAGTGGCCGCGATCGACCTGATAGCGGAACGAGCCGTCGTCGTTGCGACAGCGAATCACGTACGACGCCGCTCGCTCGATCACGTCGATCGGCACGGCGACACCCGCGTTGCGCGCAGCCCGCAGCGCGGCAATCTGGCACGCGGTGACCGAAAGATCGGCGTCGCGCGATCCCGGGTAGTAGCGCCAACCGCCCTCCGCGTTTTGCGAAGAGACGATGAGATCGACGGCGCGGCGAAGCGGCGGACCGAGATCCTCTTCGCCCGTCATCCCGTACGCCTCGGCGAGGTAGAGCGTGGCGAACGCGTGGCTGTACATCGGTTGGCTCAACGTGCGCTCGGTGGCGATGAGCCCGGTCTTCGCATCGAGCGCGCCGACGACCGACTGGATCGTGCGCCGCGATTCGACTCCGAACGGCCCGCTGCCGGGCACGTAGCCGCCTGCCAAGAGCGCGATGCCGGCGAGAGCGGTGACGCCGATGTGCGTGTCGCGGTCGCGCGAGTCGATGCCGAACGAGCCATCGCGATTCTGCTTTTCGACGAGGAAGCCAAGCCCGCGATCGACGCCGGTTCGAAGTTCGGGGGTGAGGAGCGGGCCGAGAGAATCGCCCGCGGGCTGCGCGCACATCACGACGACGAGAAACCCTGGGATCATCTAGAGCTGTCCTCGCTCCCCGTTCCGAATGATGGCGCCGTTATACGCGAGGAGCGCGGGCGGGTTGGGATCTTCCTGCCAGCTTCGCCGGCTATTTTCGCCAGGTGAGCTGCCACGTCATCGTGCGCGAGGTCCCGAGGACGGCGTCGACGGGGACGAGCAGCGTCGCCTTGTTGTCTTCCACTTCCTCTTTGACGCCCGTCACCGGCGGCGAGACGCCGTGCGCCGTCGGCGCGGCCGGAAGCTCGATCTCGAACTTGATCTTCGCCGCGAGCGTCTTCACTTCTCCCGTCGGATCGAAGATCGGCGCAATGCGAGTGCGCTCTTCCGACGTCATTGGCACGAGCGTGCGCGCCCACCGGCTCGCGGGGCCGAACGGCAAGGTGATCGAAAGGTAGCTCGTGCCGTCGGGGGTTTTGCCGCTCGCGAACGTGACGTCGTCGATCGCGAGCTGGCTCACGTCGTCGAACGAGCCGGCGGTGCCGATCACGGCGAGGCGATCCTTCCACGCAACTCCTCGGCTGGCTTGGTCGACGGGGCCCGCCAACGGAGTGGCGAGGCTGCTCGTCACGACGGTTCCCGAGAAATCATCTTTCAGCCGGATGCGCAGCGACACGAGATCGTTCGCGTCGCACGCAGAGATCCCGAGAACGAGGGCGAACGGCGCGCAAGATTGCAGGACGTTACGGATTCGACGCATCGCGTGTTGTCTCCTGACTCGAGGTACCTGACATTATCGACCGTTCGTTGACCGCGCAACAATGCCCGATTAATCTGATCGCGATGATTCGACACCGGCCGCAGCTTCGCCATCGCGTGGGCCTCGCTCTTTCGCTGATCGTCGCGTTCGTTTTGCAGGCGATCGCCGGGCCGATCAGCCTCGGCCGGACCGTGAAGAAACCGTCGTTCGGGTATTCGATCCGCATTCCGGATGGGTGGGACGAGATCCCTCCGGAGCCCAGCAGCCCGACAGTCGGGCGCTTCCTCGGTCACGACCCGATGGGAGACACCCCCGCGATCGAGGTGCGTCGATTCAAACGAGAATCCGCGCCGGTGAAGGGGTATGGCGGCGGCAAGGACGACGAGAAGAAGAAGGAACCGAAGTCGCTCGAAGCCACGCTCAAGGAACTCGCGAAGCAAGTCAAAGCAGAGATGGCGCCGCCGAAGGAAGTGAAGATCGACAAACTTCCAGCGCGTCTCTTCGAGTTCACCTTCAGTTTCGAACCGTCCAATGAGAAAGCGCCCAAGCACGCCCTGCTAGCTGCGTCGATTCCCTACGCGGACGGCGAGTACGCGATCGTCTGCGAGGCGGGCGAACGGTTTTACAAGCGCGACTACCGCGCCGGCTTCCTCGCGGCGATCAATTCGTTCCGGCTGATCTCGGGAGGCGAAGCGCTCGCGAACGACAGCTCGCCCGAGGCGGAGCGCGCGAGGAAGCACGCGCTCGTGAAGGGCATCGAAGGGTGGTACGCCGTCGACACGGACAACTACGTCGTTCTCTCCGATAGCCCGGACAAGGACATCGTCCGACAAATCGCCAACGACATCGAGAAGATCCGGCACGAGGTCTACGAGGTCGTCTTTCCGCCCGTGAAGCCGATCACCGCGATCTCGGTCGTGCGGGTCTGCGCGAACCAGGCCGAATACCTCCGCTACGGAGGCCCGCCCGGCACCGGCGGCTACTGGAACGACGAGAGCGAAGAGCTGGTCTTCTTCTACCGCTTCCAGAACCAATCGAAGAAGAAGAGCAAGAAGAACAGCCTCGCGGTCCTCTATCACGAAGCGTTTCACCAATACATCTACTACTCGGTCGGAGAGGTCGCGCCGCACTCGTGGTTCAACGAAGGACACGGCGACTTCTTCGCGGGATCGGTGAAAGTCGGCGGGCACTTCGAAGTTCAGCCGTTCGATTGGCGAGTCGGCGTCGTCAAGGTCGCGGCAAACACCGGAAAGCTCGTCCCGCTTCGCAAACTCCTCTACTACTCGCAAGCCGAGTACTACAAGAACGCACACCAGAACTACGCGCAGGGCTGGGCCGTGGTCTACTTCCTGCGAAAGGTCACGAAGAATCCGCAGTGGAAGGCGATCCCCGACGCCTACTTCAACTACCTCAAGGATCACTTGCCAAAGAAGGATCCGGAAGCCGTCGCGACAACCGAGGGCGAGCCCCCGCCGAGTCCCGAAGGGAAGCCCACGCCGCCGCCGATTCCGCCGGCGGCCGACCCGACCGATCCGAACGCACCGGCTGGCGAGGACGGGGACGACGAGGACAAGCCGGCCCCGCCGAAGAAGGAGCCGAAGAGCGAGGTCGAGAAGCGCATCCTGAAGGAAGCCATGGACGCGGCGCTCGAAGGCGTCGACGTCGACGACCTCGAAAAGGCCATCGCCGAGTGGGTCAAGAAGCTCTGACGGGATCAGAGCCGGGTGGGTCGTGCGAGAGTTGGTGCGGCGCGGCGTCTCTCGACAAAAAACCGGGTGAGAACCGGCGCGAGCGTCGAGACTGCGGAGCGTCCCGCGCTAGAAGAACGGGTAGATGAACGGCGCGAGCGCGGACGACTCGAGGAAGGCGATCAGCACGCCGATCCCGACCAGCAGGAGCACGAGCGGGAGCAGCCACCACTTCTTCTCGGTCTTCAGGAACATCCAGAAATCGCGCACGATTCCGCCGCCGGCCATGATGTCACCTCACCGTTTGCAACCAGGTCCTGTCACTGGACCACTTCGCCGTTGGCATCCTTGTCGAGGATATAGTTCCCCAACACCAGCACATCGATGCCGCTCTTCTTGAAGCAATTGTAGGCGTCCTCGGGCGTGCAGACGATCGGCTCGCCGCGAACATTGAACGACGTGTTCACGACGACCGGCACGCCCGTCAGCTTCTGGAACTCGCGGATCAGGTCGTAGTAGAGCGGATTGTCCGCCTTCGTGACGGTCTGCACGCGGCCGGTGCCGTCCTCGTGCGTGATCGCGGGGAGGAGGTCTCGCTTTTCGTTCTTCACCTTCGGCACGAGCAGCATGTACGGGCTGTCGTCGTCGAGGTCGAAGTAGTGGCTCACCTCTTCGCGCAGCACGCTCGGCGCGAAGGGTCGGAACCGTTCGCGGAACTTCACCTTCGCGTTGATGATGTCCTTCATGTTCGGGTTCATGGGGTTCGCGAGGATCGAGCGGCTGCCGAGCGCGCGCGGCCCGAACTCCATGCGCCCTTGGAACCAACCGATCACGCGGTCCGCACGAATGCGCTTCGCCGTTTCGGCGACGAGTTCCTCGCGCGACAGCTCGCGAGCGCGAATGCCCGCGCTCTTCAGGAAGCCGCTGATCTGGCCGTTCTCGTAGGCCGGTCCGAAGTACGCGTTCGTCATCGTGAAGCGGCGCGGCTGGTGTAGAAGGCAGTTCCACACCCAGAACGCGACGCCGAGCGCGCCGCCGTCGTCTCCGGCCGCGGGCTGGACGAACAACTTCTCGAATGGAGTCTCCTTCAGGATCTTCCAGTTCGCGACGCTGTTGAGGCCGACGCCGCCCGCGATGCAGAGGTTCGGGATGCGGTACTTCTCGTACGCGGATCGGGCGAGGTTCAGAATCAGCTTCTCGGTCATCTTTTGGCCCGAGTGCGCGACGTCGTGGTGGAACGTCTCCAGTTCGCTCTCGGGCACGCGGCGCGGGCGGCCCATGAGCCGCTCGTACCGGCTGTTGATCATCTGCTTCGCACTGTGATGGTGGGCGAAGTACTGAAGGTCGAGGCGGAAGCTGCCGTCGTCGCGAAGTTGGACGAGCTTCTCGAACTTGTCGACCATCGTCGGCTTGCCGTACGGCGCAAGCCCCATCACCTTCCACTCGGCGTCGTTCACCTCGAACCCGAGGTATGCCGTGAGCGCGCTGTAGAAGAGGCCGATCGAATGCGGGAATTGGATCTCGTCCTCGAGGTGGATGTCGATGCCTTCGCCATAGCCGCGTGTCGTGGTCGTCCATTCGCCGACGCCGTCGAGTGTCAGGATCACGGCGCGGTCGAACGGCGACACGAGGAACGCACTGGCTGCATGCGCGAGGTGGTGATCGCCGAAGATGATGTCCTTCTCGGTGCCCAACTCCTTGCGAATCGTCTTCTTCATCCAAAGCCGACTCTTGAGCCAGAGCGGCATCGCGCGAATGAACGAGTTGTAGGAGAGCGGCCATTCCGCGAGGACCGTCGTCAGGATGCGATCGAATTTGACGAACGGCTTCTCGTAGAACGCGATGTGGTCGACTTCCTCGATCGTCGCGCCCGCCGCTTCGAGGCAGTACTTGACGGCCAGCGTCGGAAAGTCGGCGGTGTGCTTCTTACGAGTGAAGCGCTCTTCCTCGGCGGCGGCAATGAGCACGCCATCCTTCACGATCGCGGCGGCCGCGTCGTGATAGAAGCACGAGATGCCGATGATCAGCATGTTGCCGGAACTCTCAGAAGGGGAAATGGTGGCGTTCGAGATCGAGCACGACGGGCTTACGCTTGATCCAGAACGACGGACCGCCCAGCCGCTTTCGAAGTGGATCCTTGAAGCGAATCGGGCTGAAGAACGGGAGGATCACGAAGAAGAGCACCGAGAGGAGGATGATCGTCTGCACCTTGCCGACCGGGTGCCAGAACGCCTTCCAGCCCTTGACGAAGCGCTTCCACATCGACGCCATCGACACGATCAGACCTCATTGGGGTTCGTTTTCGAGAAAGCGGGCCACTTGCTCCGAGAGAATCGCGTTTCGAACATCGATGCCCGACGCGCGATCGGGCCCATGATAGGGGGCTTGGGACGAGCGGTCAATGCGCGTTCGAGATCGGCACACGACGGTCGCGCCACCGCGGAACGGCAGATTCGTGACCCAGCGTCCGGGAGTTCACTGCTCGCGACGAAGGGCCGTCACCACTTCCGCCGCGATGATCGAGTGAGCGAGCGGATTGGGATGCGTGTCGACGAGCGCGGTGGGGGTACCTCGCCAGTGGCCGTAGGCCTTTCTGTACTCTTCCTTCGTTTGCGCGGGAAGCCGGTCGTACAGTGCCGGTCTCGTGTCGACGATCGTTGCTCCCGGAAGGTCGAGTCCTTTCGTTACGTCGTGGTGCTTGCAGTCGACTTCAATGATGACCGCTACCATCTTGCTACCGTTGCGGAGACAAAGTTCGGCAATCTCGCCGTACTCCCGAACCAGGACCCGTCGAGGGTTCTTCGCTGCGATCGGAATCGTGCCCACGATTCGCCGGATCTGATAGCCGAGCATGCTCACGTCGTCGTGCACGAAGAGAGGGATGCCCACACGAACGAGGAACGACAACCAATCGCCGAGTCCTTTGACACTCGACAGGTACTTGGAGGTAGGTAGGTCGAAGGCCGCAGTCGCGAAAACCGGAGGATGGAGACCGAAGCCGCCATCCGGTTCGTCGATGATGAAGGGTGACGTGAGCTTTCCGAACATCGATGGAGCGAGCGGCGATAAACTGCGCCGAACCAGCCAGGGGGAGAGTTGGACGAGAACGACGTCCGGCTTGATCCGAGGAATCAGTTCCCGTGCTCGAATGAGCATCTGTGAAAGTCCGTAACTACACACTCCCGCATTGAGACACGCGCCGCCCAATTGCTGGGCGACCAGGTATGGGTACGTCTCCTCTGCCGTGCAGGCCATGCCGTAGGTGAACGAGCATCCCAGCGCCAAGACCACGGGATGCTTGTCGGTTCCTTGCGCTTCCTCGGTCGCCGGCACGCGGAATCCGTGCTCGTCGAAGCGGGTCGGAAGCTCCGGACCCACGGGAAAGATCTCCGACCCTCGAGCATTGGGAATGGGGGCAAAGCCAAGCTGCGGGTCGTACGTGTACAGGTGCCCATTCCAGCCGCGCGTGTGCCGTTTGATTCGGTTGTACATGAGGGTCGATCGCACGACGACGGAGCCGGAATAGACCAATGTCGAGACGATGACCAGAACAACCGACGTGAAGAGCAGCTTCTTCTTCCACGTCAGCCGTGGCCGCGGTGTCACCGGTTTCCCCGGTGGCCCGGTCGACTGTTCGGTCATCGTGCGACTCATCTAAGGGCCCGCGCAGAAACAACTGCTACATTCGGCCGGCTGCGAAGGCCGCTGGACTTCGTCTCTCCTCCTCACCGTATCCCTCCGTTGATACGCTTCCACCCACGGCACTTCGTGCCGCGGGTACCCGTCGTTCCTCGCCATCGGCCTTCTCGCTCGGCCTCGGTGTTTGACGCATTTGTTTCTGCGCGGGCCCTAACTGAGCTAGGTGGTAATGACGCGGTCGCCGAGGACGAGCGCGTCGAGCCCCGTGTTCTCGAAACACGCGATCGCGTCGGCGGGCGAGCGCACGATCGGCGTGTCCTCGTTGAACGACGTATTGAGAACCGCGGGGCAGCCCGTGCGCCGCGTGAACTCAGAAATGAGTCGATGGAACAGCGGCTCGTCGGCGGCCGCCACGGTCTGCGCCCGCAGCGAGCCATCGGCGTGCACGACCGCGGCGAGGCGTGCGCGCCATTCTTCGCGTGCGGTGAACAGGAACTCCATGAACGGCGCCCGCACCGGCTCGACGACGATTTCCGCGGCGCGTTCCTCGAGCACGCTTGCGGCGAACGGGCGCAGCGCTTCGCGGAACTTCACCTCGCGGTTCAGCCGCTGGCGCACTTCGGCTTTGCGCGGATCGGCGAGGATGCTGCGATGGCCGAGAGCACGCGGCCCGAACTCCATTCGATCCTGGAACCAACCGACGAGCTTGCCTTCCTGCAACATCTCCGCCGCGGCCTCGGCGGGATCCGCGACGACATGCGCGGTTCGCCCGGCGTGACGGATGGCCGCATCGATCGCCGCGACGCTGAAGGTCGGACCGAGCGCTGCGGTGAAAGGCCAGGTTCGCCGCGCCGAGCCGTCGCCGTAAGCAACGAGCGCCGCCGCGCCGACCGCCGTGCCGGCGTCGGTTACGGCGGGTGGGATATAGATCTCGTCGAAGAACCGGCTCGCGAGGAGCTTCGCGTTGACGCGCGAGTCGGTGGCGATGAGCCCCGTGTAGCAGAGTCGCCGCTTACCCGTGGCATCCCGCACGTGCTTCGCGATGTGAAGCACGGCGTCGACGATGACTTCCTGCACGCTCGCCGCAAGGTCGCGATGGTTCGGTCGGAAATCCTCGTAGCGCAAGCGCGGCGGACCGAACAACTCGATGGTCGCCGACGTGTAAAGCTCCTCTTGCCGCGGCACGCCGTCGGGCCAGAGCATCGTGAGGCCGAACTCGGGGTGCGTGAAGAAGCGCGGGACCAGCTCGAATCGACCGCCCGGCTTCAGCGCGATCGTCTGTCGCACGGCGTCGACGTGCACCGGCTTTCCGTGCGCGGCCGCGCCCGCCATGCGTGCCTCGCCGCCGAACTCGCGAAAGCCGAGGAGCTGCGCGAACATCGTCGCGAGGAGTCCGAGCGAGTGCGGAAACAGGATCGTGCCGTCGAGGCGCACGCCGGTCGCGCTGCCCACGCCCCACGCCGTCGAGGCGAAGTCACCCATTCCGTCGATGCACAAGACCGCCGCGTCGTCGAATCGCGAGCCGACGAACGCGTCCGCGAGATGCGCGAGCGGATGGTTGATTCGATGGACGCGGCCGCGAAACGTCGCCGCCTCGGGCCCCGCCAGCTCCGGAAGCTCGCGCTCCCAATCGACGTGTCGCGCGACCGATTGGAAGCGATCCTGGATCAGCTTCGTGTACGCCGGGCGCCCCGAGAGCACGAAGAGGATGTGCTCCTGCATCTGCGCGGTCGGGTTGCCGACGACCGCGAGATCGTCGAGATCGCTCCACGCGAGCCCTTGCGACGCGAGGCAGAACGCCGCCGCGTGGCGCGGAAACGCCGACGAGTGGCGTGCGCGATTGAAGCGGCTCTCTTCCGCGGCGGCAACGAGCACGCCGTCGACGATGAGCGCAGCCGCCGCGTCCGCACAGTAAGGCGAAATCCCGAGCACCGCTGACATGGCCGCGGATTATGGACGAGCCGCTCGTCGCGCGCCAGCCGTCTTCGCGCCTTTGGTCAGCGCTCGGTTGGGTCGAAGGCCCAGCGTTTCGAGGAGATCGACGAGCCCGCACATCCGGACGCCGCGGACGATGTCGACCGGTTTCGAGGCCAGGTTCACCACGAATCCGCGGCGAAGTTTCAACGCCGCCATGCAATTCCTGAGTCCGCGGAGATCCGGCGGCGAAACGCCGAGCTTGATCTCGATCGGGATGCGCTCGCCGCGTAGCTCGACGATGAGATCGACTTCGTCTCCCGTGTGGGTGCGGTAGTAGAAGACTCGCGCATGATGAAAATCAGACACTTGCCCTCTAATTTTCAAGACCCCGTCGCCTACTGCGAGGAGATCCATCGGTGCATCGCTTCGGCGAAGATCTCGTTTGCGGCTTCGTTGAAGTGCGTGTCGTGGGGCCAACAAGTCGCGATGCCCTTCGCGTTCGCGGCGAGGAGATCCGACGACAACGCCACGTACCCAAAATCGTGCGCGCCCGCGAAGCGCTCGAGGATCTCCGGAAGACGCGACGCGCGGCTGAAGTATCGCGACGCATCGACGATCGCGAGGCGTGCGCCGGCGCGCTTCGTTTGCCGCCCCAGCTCGGCGAGTATCGCGAGGTTCAAGTCGATCGTCGCGTCGGCGAGGTTCTCGATCTCGGTCTTTCGCTGATAGGTCCGGAGCCGTTTCCAGAGATCAGCAGCGAACGAGAGAACGAAGAGCTTCCGCTTTCGCAGGCACACCCGCGAGCCGCCCATTTTCGTGCGAATCACGTCGTCCTGGAGTTTCACGAACGCGTCGTAGTCCGCGGCCGGCTCTCGAACGAGCACGCCGTCGTCGAGCCGAAATGTCGGCCGGATCCAGAGGTGAGAAGATCGTCCCGTGAACGGTCCGGCCGCGGCGTATCGATCGATAGTCCTTGCGAAGTGCATTCCTGCAACGAAGACGAACACCGTGTCGGGCGCATAACGGCTCGCGTGCTGCTCGAACGTCAGCAAGCACTGACCGACTCCGAAGCCCGAGATTCCGAAGTTGAGGACCTGGAATTGCCCCCCCCCCCGCATTTGCAGATTCATTCAGCCGCCGCTCGAGGATCTGTCCCGCCGTCTTCTCGAACGGCACTTGCACGGCTTCGACAAACGAGTCACCGAGAAGCGCGATGCGAGAAACGCCAGACGGCTTCACTCGCTCGTTCGTTCGGTCTCGAAAGCCATCGGCGTTCGTGACGACGTCGACGCTGAAGTCTCGCGCGGACCCGGCGCCGCCCGTCCACGTCCAGCGAAGGCCCGGCACTTGCTTCCACCCCAAGACCCGGTCCGGCTGAAGATAGAGAACCGCCAGGCTCGGACGAGACGTCACGACGAGTTGCCCGACGATCTCGACGGGAACCGCGAGCGCGACGAGCGCGAGAATGAGCGCGAAGACGACGTAGATCGCCTTCCGACCGAATCGATGGATCAGCGCACCGGCGAAGACCATCGCCAGTCCGACGCTCACGAGAAGGACGAAGTACGCGAGGGAGTAGCGGCCGAAGATCCACGCTTCGTCGGATTGGTGCGACGCGAGCGCCACGAACGCAGCCGCGAGCACCAACGGAATCGACCACCGCTTCATCGTGGAGACCATGCTATGCGCCCTCACCGCGGAAGTGCGAGCGCGCGGAGATCACTTCTTCTGGGAGATGTCGATTTGCTCGAGCAACGGCACGATCGTCCCCGACGTCCTTTCGGCAGTCAGTCGGTGGCCGGCGGGATTGAGGTGAATGTGATCCGGCAAGAAGTACTCGGGAGTGAGTACAGCGCGGAGATCCAAGGCGTCGTGCGATAGGTTCGACTCGAACAGGCTCCAAAAATGTCGATGGAGGTTGTTCTCGACGTGACTAGGGACGAAGACGACGAGGAACGGAACTGAAGCGGCTTCGCAGCGGCGCTTCAGTCTGCATAGAGCTTCCACGTTCGCGTTCGCTGTGAGGCGCCGCTGCTCCACTGTGATCTCGTCGCGTTCGCGTTTCGTTCGATCGAAGCGCATGAACATCGAAACGATCCGCAGCGCCGGCGCATGCTCGAAAAACTCGAATGTGGCCATCGTCGAGAAGGGTCGCGCGAGGTCGACTTCCGGAAGGATCACGACGACGGCGTCGGCATCAAGTAGCCCGTTGGCGGAGATCCATCCCATCCAGTTCTGGGGTGACCATCCGGGTGCCGAGAGATTGACGGCCTCTACGTTCAAACCGTTACGCCGAGCGAGCGATTCAAAAGCGCGGCATGAGAGGTCGCTCTCCTTGATATGGCCGCCGCCATACGTGACCGAATCGCCGACGAACAGAACGCGAGTGACTCCGGCGGCCTTGCGTGCAGACGTCTCCGGTCCTCGAAGGCCGAGAGAGTTGATGACAACGGAGACTCCGTAGGAGTGGACTGATTGCGACGGGCGCATGAGGTAGCCCCACTGCTCGCTCGGTATGAATTCGACAATGCCGCCCCAGCCCGCCAAGCGGGCGCCCAACTCAACGATCAAGAGCGCGAGAAGGACGCCAAACGCGATCCTGAGGATGATGCCGCGAACGGCGCGCCGCTTGGATGCACTCAATCGAGAGAGATCTCCCCATCGAGCGAGTTGCAGCGTGCCGGTCATCGAGATCAGGGTATTCGTTTTCTTGCAGCCTGCACAGCGCCGAACGGACCGAATGGCGCCTCCCGAAATCCTCGCGGTTAGTGCGGAAGTGCGAGCGCGCGGTAGTAGGTGCGAAGCGCTTCCTCGTAGGATCGCGCGCCGCCGCTGTCGGCTGCCTTCAAGATCTCGTCCGGCGACCGCGGTGGTAGATCGCCCCAAACTCGGGTGACGCCCGCACGGTGAGCGGCCGTCTCTTCGGGCAAGAGTCCCGATGCGGTGCCGGCCTTCACCTTCTCGGCGGAGTACTCGCCGGTGAGGTTTTGACCGAGCGCGTCCTGAGAGATGTCGCGCTCGACGACGCCAGGCTGGCGGTTCGCCTCGCGGTCGAGCATCCGCTGAATCGCCTGTCGCGTCGCCTCCAGACCGTCGCGACGCAGCTCGATGCGCTCGCCCACGGATCCGCGCCCGACCTTGTCCTTCGCTTCCTGCAGCTTCTGCTTCGCGCGATCCGCGGCTTCCTGCGCGGCGCGATCCGCGGCTGGGTTTTCTGATCGCGACGCCTCGTCGCGCTTCGTCGCGTCCTTTGCCTGATCGAGCATCTTCGTCAGATCGTCGAGTTCCTTCCGCAGCTCGTCGGCCTCTGGTGCCGCGCCCGCCTTCGCGTCTTCCTCCGCGCGATGCTCGAGTTGATCGATGAGCTTCTTGAGTTCGTCGGTGACCGACGTGCCCTTGCTTCCGTCGTCGCGATCGCGTGCGACCGGTGGCGGACCTTCGTGCGTCGATTCGAGGAGACGCGCGATCGCCTCGAGCGCGCGGGCGGCTTCGGCGGCGCGCTCGGCGGCGCCGACGAGGCTCGTGTCCGCGAGGAGGCGGGCGCAATCACCGAGCGTTCGCTCGGGTGCGGTTTCCACGAGATACTCCCGCGCTTTCTCGAGTGGTCGAGGGGCGCGTCCCTCCTCGTAGCGCAGGCGCTCGCGATCGAACGCCGAGCCGAGCGCATGAACGCGTCCGGCGAGCGTTCGTTCTCGCCGCTCGCTCTCGTGTGCGCGGTCGCCGAGCAATGCGCCGGAAAGCGCGGCGTCGCGCACCGCGGCGATTTCTTCAGCCGCCGCGTCCTGGTCCGCGGCGATCACGCGCGCGAGCAGCGCCAGCTCGGCGAGGTCGCCGATCCCCGCAAGCGCTGCGCGAGCGCGAGCAATCGCATCCGCGCGCGTCGCGTCGTCCCGCGCGCGAGCCGCCTCCTCGACTGCCCCCGCCGCCACCCCGATGGAATGCGCGAGGTCGTCTCCGCCGACGCGATTCTCGACGATCGCGCGGCCAACGGCGCTCAGCTCCAAAGCCTCGCGAGCGAGCCCGGACGCGTCGAGCGGTCGCGCGAGCCGCTGCTTCACGCCGAGGATCTGATCGAGGATTTGCCGAAGCATCGCGGTCTCGGTCACGATCCGCAACGTGAACTCGGAGCTGCGTGCCGTTTGCGGACCATCGGGTCTCGCGTCGCTCACTTCGATTGCGATGGGGAGGCGATCGCCGGCGTGAAACACTCCGAAGTCGGCGATCGACAGGACGCGCTCGATCCTCGCTTCGCGCGCGCCGGCGTCGATCGGAGCTTCGATGCGTTTCTCGCCCACTTGCGCGCGAACGACAATCGCAGCGGCCGCGAGCCCGACGTCGTCGCGCCCGCGACCACGCACCGACACGTTCGCGCGAGCCGTCACGTCTCCCCCGAACCCCGGCGGCTCCAACGTGCATTCCGGCGCCCGATCCGCCGCCACGACGATCGAGTAAGGCGGCGTCTCGCGCCCCACGAGCCCCCTCGCATCCCTCAGCGAAATCACGTACCGCCCACTCTTCTCCGCCCTGAAAGTGACGCGTACGGAGCCTGGATCATTTTCTCCACTTAGCTCCTGGCTCGCCTCGAGCGCCGCTGTTTCCCCCCACGAGAAACGCACCTCGCCCGTGACGGCCGCGACCGACGGCGTCACGCGCAGCTCGACGCGGCTCCCGCGAAGCGCCACCACTTCGCCGCCCGACGATGCGTGAGGCGCTGCGTGGGTGTAGTCGGGCGGCGTCACGCGAACCGACACCGAGCGAACGCTCGGCGGCACGCGAAGGATCAGCGGCACGACGGGCGTGAGGTCGCGGTCGTCGCCGCCGACGGCCACGAGGTCGAGCGCGCGGTCGACGGCGCGCAAGCGCACCGCGAAGCGACCAGGCCCGATCTGCTCCCCGGCGTACGACGTGAAGTCCCCGGCCGATCCCGATTCGCGAACGAGGAGCGCGGCGTCCGCGATGGGTTCGCCACTTGCGAGGAGTTCCACGAGGACGTCCTGACCTTCGACGACGCGCAGCCCGCCCTCGGGCACGCGAACCTCGACGCGACTGCGACGCGGGTATCGCACGCCAGCGAGAAGGAACGCGCGCCGCGCGAACACGGCCGTCGTCTCGGGCGCAAACCCGATCGCGAGCCCGACGGCCGCGAGCGCGACGAAGCCGAGCGCGAGCGCCGTTCGACCGCCGCGCACGCGCGCCACGCAACGTCCGTCGGCTGCAGCGAGCGTCGTCGAGGCGTCCGCGATCGCGAGCCCTTGCAGCTCCGCCGATTCGAAGTCGGCGCCGAGCCCACGATCGAGAAAGTCGGCGGCGACGGCCGGTGCCACCGCCCGCGCAGCGTCACGCCGACCGCCCCCGCGAGTCCGGCCGCGAGCGCGACGAGAACGCTGCCGCGGAAACCGGCGCCCGGCTCGAAGCGACCGTCGATCACGCGCAGCACGGCGAGCCCCGCCACGCCGATCGAGATCGCGAGGCCCACGTCGCGCAGCACGCGCGCTCGCCGAATCGCCGCAGCGAATCGATCCAGCGTCGGCCGAATCGAGTCCGTCGAAGCCTTGGGAGTGCTCATGCGAGGCGCAACCACTTTCGAATCGTCCACTCGATCGCGAGCAGCGCGACCGCAATCCAGAACGTTTCCGCGAACGACACGAGCGGCCGCGAGCCGCGGTCGATGCGGCGCGTCGCCGCGGCCTTCGGCAGCCGCGAGGCCAGCGACGCGACCTCGTCGGGTGCGACGATCCCGCCGCCCGACGCCTCGGCGGATCGCCGAAGTGCGGCGACGTCCGGCTCGTCGAGCCGCTCGCGCGGCGGCACCGCAATGCGGAACGCGCTCTCATGTCCACCGCCTCCGGGCCGCACGACGTAGAGCCCCGGCGCGCCCGCGACCAGCGATGCCTCGCCGTTCTCGAGCCGGACCGACGTTTTCGTGTCCGCCGGACCCGTGATCTCGAGCGACGCCGGCGGATCCGCACCGCGCCACGAGACGCGCACGCTTTCGCCCTCGCGATACTCGCTGCGATCGGCGACCGCGCGCCCGGCGGTTTCGCCGGCGAGTCGCTCGACGTCCGCGAGAAATCGAATCGCTTGTCCAAAGAAGCGGTAGAACAGCAAGTCTTCCGCGCCGAACCGCCAGCGCCACAATTCGTCGATCGCGACGAAGAGCGTGCGCCCCGCGCCGAACCACTGCGTCACGAGAAGCGGGGCGCCGGTCGTCGGATGCTCGGCGAGAACGGTGGCGCCCGGCTTCGAGCCACGGGCCGATGCGAAAGCCGTGAACCCCGGCGGCCGTTCGGCCACGGGCTCGCTTCGCCCCTCGAGGAATGCGGCGTTGCGATCCTCGTCGGCGAGCAGTCGCAAGATCGGGCTCGAGCGCCCGGCGCCGGTGAGGTGAAACGCGAAGGGCTCGACCGATTGCCACGATTTCCCCGCTCCCGCGGCCTGCAGCGTCACGGGAAGCACGTCTTCGAGCGGCGTGCCGCCGAGTTGCAATGGGACGTGATTGCGTCCGCACAGGAACGCGATTCCTCCGCCGCGCTCCTCCACGAACCGTCGCAGGTCGCCGAGAGCGCTCGGCGCGTTCAGGCTCTCGGCGTCGACGTCGCCGAAGAGCACGACGTCGAATCGCTGCAGCTCCTCCCACGCGGGGAACGCGGTGAGCGGCCGCTCGCCCGTCGAGGCCTCCTGCGGAAAGTCGCGATCCGCCGACACGAGCAAGCATCGCGCGGCGATCGCCGGGTCGCGAAGGAGCGCCGACTTGAGGAATCGGTAGGTCCAGCGCGGCGCGCCTTCGACGTAGAGCACGCGGAGCTTCTGGTCGACGACGTCGACCGCGACGTCCACGCGATCGTTGAGTGCCTCGCCAACCGTCGCCGAAGCGACGATGGACAGCGCATGCAAACCGGGCCCGAGCCCGAGCGCGGTGACGCCCACTCGTTCGTCGAAGCGATCCGACGTGACGGTCACGCGGCGCGAGGCGAGCGTGCGCTCGTCGCTGCGATCGCGGACGTCGAGCTCCACTTCTCGGCCGGTGAGCCCGGCACCGATGATTCGCACCGACAGCGGCAGTGGATCGCCGCGCAGGCATCGCTCGGGCACGTCGGGCGAGACGAGCGCGAGACGCACGCCGCGCGTCGGGAGCGGGACGGCAAACAGAGGAACGCCGAGCGATCCCGTTTCCCGAAAGCCGCGCGCGTCGGTCACGAGCACGAGCGCTGCTGCCGCGTCGCCGCCGAGTTTCGCGGCCGCATCGCCGACGGCAGACGCTTGGTCGCCCGTGAACGGAACGACCTCGACGTCCCGTGGGTCGCGCAGGATCGGGACGAGCGCGCTTTCGACCGACCGCGACGCTTCGAGCGAACCGCCGTCCGCCATGCTCGCCGAGCGATCGACGAGCAGTGCGACTTTCGGCCGCACGGACTCCATCTCGATCGTGCGGATCGCCGGGCGCGCAAGGAGCGCGAGCGCGACGCCGATCACGGCGAGTCGAAGCCACGAACCCGCGATGCGTGCGCGGCGGCCGCGCCCGATCGCCTGCGATTCGAGCCGGTGGAGCCGCCGCACCGCGAGCGCCGCAGCGACGAAGAGGAGCGCGAGCGCCACGCCGCCCCACGGCCCGACGCCCAGTTCCAGCGAGCGCTCGGTCCAGTCGCGTGCGTTCATCGCGAGCGCTCCTCTCGCGACGCGATGTAGGCGAGCCCCGCCTCGAGGACGAGGAGCCCGGCCACGAGCGCGAGCAGCGGGAAGCCCGCCGCGATCGTCGCCGGAAGCGCGGCCGGCGGAATGGCGGACGCAGCAGCCGAGCCGACGTCGCTCTCTCTCGAATCCGCCGCGATCACGACGCGTCCTTCGGCCGCGAGCCGCGGCGAAATCAAGCGATAGATCCCGGGCGCGAGATCCGCGAAGCGTGCGAGAGGAATGGGCGCGCCGTCGCGATCGACGAGGCTCGCGTCGCCCCCATCGCGCCCGAGCCCATGCGGTTCGCCGCAACGTCGCTCGATGACGAGCGGCGCGGGAGGCGCCAGCCGCTCGAGCGCCGCGGCGAGGAGCGGCACGAACGCGTGGCCCCCACCGAGGGGCAGCGGCAGATCCGACGCGCTCGGGTTCGCCGGAACGAGGAACGCGATCGCGCGCCCGTGCGCGTCATGCTTTTCGACGATCGCCGGATCTCCGGACGGCTCGATGCGCGCGACGACGTCCGCGCCGCTCCCATCCGCGAGACGCGATGCCGTCCATCGCCTCACGCCCACGCGCTCGAGCGCCGCGGGCACGCGCGCGAGCAGCGAGCGAAGGAGCGGATGGTCGGGATCCACGGGCGCGAGGTGCGCGGGCTCGGTCGCCGGCGCCTCGCGCGCGCCGAGCAGCGTGAGTGGAATGCCGGGCATCGATTCGCCCGCAGCGGTCCCGGGCTCGACGAACCACAGGAGCGCAACCCCCGCGTCGCCGGCCGCACCGAGAACCGCTTGCGCCGCGTCACCGAAGCTCGCGATCCCGGACAGCACCCAGATCTCGCCCGCTCCGGCCGGCGTGCGATCGAGCGTGTCCGGCGGCGACGTCACGATCTCCCCGACTCAGACCGCTCGCAGCGCCGCGTCGAGGTGCGGCGAAGCGCCGACCGGCTCGAAGACGCGCACGCGCAGCGGAGCGCGAACGTGGATCACCGACGAGCGCGCGTCGTCGAACGGTCTCGTGTCCGCGTCGAGCTGCGCGCGTACTTCGTGGAACCCGGGATCGTCGACCGCGAGATCGAACGTCACGCGTGCGACCTCGTTCTCGGCAAGATCGATGCGGCGGCGCTCTTTCTCGACTCCGTCGACTCCGAGCGAGATCTCCCGTTGCCGGGCGGGGCCGAAGCGTCGCACGACCGCGGTGACGCGCAACGGTCCTGCGATGCCCGGCTCGCGCGCCACGTCGAGCGATTCGATCGCCGCGTTGCCGGAGTCGCTCACTGCGACCGACAAGCGCTCGGCCGGGAATGCGGCGCCGCGATCGCGGCCGGCGAAGTCCGAGAACCAGATCGTGCGCGCGCCCTGCGCGAGCGAATCGACGAGCCGAGCCGTCGCCGCGTCGTCGTCGCCGAGAGACGTCCCTTGAAGCGACCGCAGCGCGGCTTCGACTTCATCGCGAGAGACCTCGTCACGAACGACGACCCGGGGCGCTGCGCACGCGAGCACCACGCTCGTCGGCGAGCCCCGAGGGGTCGATCGCACAACGTCGATCGCCCGCGCCCGCGCCGTCTCGAATGCGGACTCGCCGGTGGCGGCGCGCGCCTGCATCGACAGCGATCCGTCGATCACGAGCACGACCGGCGCACCATCCGCGCCGAGGACCCGGAGCACGCCGGAGTCGCGAACGAGCGGCGAAGCGAACGCCAGCGCCAGTAGCGCAAGGACCGCGATCCGCAGGGCAAGAAGCCATCGCTCGCGCCGGCGAGAACGCTTTGCGGTCGTCTCGACGGCGCGGCGCAGAAGGTCCATCGCGGCCCATCGGATCCGCTGTTCGGGGCGGCGAAAGAGGAAATGCAAGAGAATCGGGACAGCCAATGCCAGGAGTCCCCAAAGCAGCGCAGGATGCAGGAAGAGCGAGCCCATGAATGACGAATTGTACGGGCATGAACGGAAATCGGGCGAACCTCCCAGGTTTTTGGTGGAGCCACCGACCGTCCGCCAAGTCGCCCTCTTCCCGAAGAACCCGGCAGAATCGCTGAAGCTCTGGGGGGCTATCGGCCGAAGATACGCCCGTGCCGTTGATCGGCGGGTCACGAAACCCTATGTTCGAGCCCAAGAAATGCAGCCGATCCGATTCAAGGTAAGACCGGAAGACCGAGGACTTCGACTCGATCGCTTCATCGCCGGACGCGCGAAGCAGCTTTCGCGCATGGCGGCGAGGCGCGCGATCGAAGTCGGCGGCGTCTACATCAACCGCAAGCGCACGAAGATCGTGTCGCGGCCGGTGATGCCGGGCGAAACCGTCGAGGTCTTCATCACTCCGCCGGCGACACCCGCGCGACCGCCCGTCGTCCTCCAGATCGCGTTCGAGGACGACATGGTCCTCGTCGCGGACAAGGCCTCCGGTGTCCCCGTGCAAGCCTCACGCGAAACCGATCGCGGCAATCTCTACGAAGCGATCCGCGATCACCTTACGAAGACCGAAGGTCGCCGACCCTACGTGGGACTCCTCCATCGCATCGATCAGGAAGTTTCCGGGCTCGTGCTCTTCACGAAGCGGAAGGCCGCGAACACGAGTCTCTCGGAGCAGATCCGCAGTCACGCGATGAAGCGCAAGTACGTCACGTGGGTCAGAGGAGTGCCGCGCATCACTTCTGCGACGATCCGCGAGCCGATCCGCGGAGAGGCGGCGGTGACGCACTACCAAGTCGTCGAAACCCGCGGCCCCTGGGCGCGCCTCGAGGTCGAGCTGGAGACGGGTCGGACTCACCAGATCCGGATTCATCTCGCGAAGGCCGGTCACCCGATCCTCGGCGACAAGCGCTACGGCGGTCCGCCGGCACGGCGGATCGCGCTCCACGCGCGAGAGATCACGTTCCGCCATCCGGCTTCGGGAGAGGCAACGACGGTTCGATCGGAGCTACCGAAGGATTTCCCCGCACCGCCGGGCCCGGCTCCCGCGCAACACCGCCAAGGCTCGCCACCCACACTGGCGTAACTCGGAAGCGCGACGTCGCGATCCCGCCCACACTGGCGCTGATCGATTACTCGGCAACGGGTGCAGGTATCTTCGCCAGGTGTCGGTGATAAGTGGGCGCTTCCCAGCCGACGCCGAACACTTCGAATGCGTACCAGTGCTGCGGCCCCGGCCCCTCGCGCCCCGGTCCTGTATTTTGCTCGAGACGATGCGCGCCGATCGACAATCCCTTGGTCGTGTGAGACTGACCGGGCGAAAGATCGAACGTCTCCGCCGCCCCGCCCTTGCGGCGTAGTGCGAGCGTCACGGTGACCTCGTTGCCTTGTCCCGGATCCTTGCGGAAGCGATGGCCGATCTTCTGGAGGATCAGGTTCGGGCGAATCACCAGCTCCTTGTTGAAGTGAAACACATCGCCGTAGCCATAGACGAGGTGGTCGCGTTCACGCAGGAGCAAGATCGGCTCCGGATAGCCGAACTGCACGGACACGCCCTCGCGAATTCCGTCGGCGATCGACGCCGGCAGCGGCGTCGGCAGGTCGAGACCCTGCTTCGCAGACTCGGCGAGCACTTCGATCCGGCGGTCGGTGCCGATCTGCAAGCTCCCGTTGCCTTGCCCGCGGCCCCACTCGAACTTCAGCGGGCCTTCGGCGCGCAGCACGCCGCGACCATTGTCGGCGAGCTGTCCTTCGAAATAGCGTTCGAAAAATGCGATCGGAGAATCTCCTAGGCTAGACCTTCTTGGCCTCGTAGAGGAACTCGCAGTCGACCAACTTCGCCTCGGTGCCGTCGTGCACCGCGTACTTCGCGCCCGAGAACATCGAGACGCCGGCGTGGTCGCCTGCCTTGTTGAGTGCGTAGAGCTTGACGTCGAAGTTGGGGCGGCCGTCCGGAGCACGCAGCCGCGGAGTCTTGAGCGCGTTCGCCACGATGCGCTTCAAGATCGCGAAGCACGCGTCCTTCGGCGCAGCGCCGTGACGCATCTGCTCGACGACCGCGAACGAACCGGCGTTGAGGATCAGCTCTTCGCCGCGCCCGGTGGAGCCGCAGCTTCCGACGTCGTTGTCGACGTAGTTGCCGGCGCCGATGATCGGACTGTCGCCGGCTCGGCCCGGGAGCTTGAACGCGAGCCCGCTCGTCGTCGTCGTGGCGCAGATGTCCCCGTTCGCGTCCAACGCCGAGCAATGGATCGTGCCGGTCGTCTGCGCCCAGATGCGGACGTTTTCAGGGTAGTCCGCGTCGGGCGCGGCCAACCACTTGTCGGTTTCGGAAAGATGCTCCTTCCACCACAGCCACATCTCGCGCGCTTCGTCCGTGAGGAGGTTCTCTTCTTTGAAGCCGTGCGCCTTCGCGAAGCGCAGCGCGCCTTCGCCGACGATCAGCACGTGATCGGTGCGTCGCAGCACCATGCGCGCCACGGACGCCGCGTTCTTCACGTTGCGCAGACCCGCGACGGCGCCCGCGCGGCCCATCGGGCCGTGCATGCACGAGGCGTCGAGCTCGACCACGCCGTCCTCGTTCGGGAGTCCGCCGAGTCCAACCGAGTGGTCGGTCGGATCGTCTTCGACGAGCGCGACTCCCGCGACGACCGCGTCGAGTGGATCCGCCGGCTTGGGGGTGCGCAACATCTCCATCGCACGAGCAACCGAGTTGACGCCGTTCGCACTCGCGATTACGAGAGGTCGGCGGGGGGCGCCGACTCGAAGCGGAGCCCGACCATTCGCAGCAGCGGGCAGGAGCGCAGCTCCTGCAGCGGCAGCGCCACCGGTCTTGAGGAATTCTCGGCGAGAAAGAGGCATCGCGGCTCGCGGTTACAGTCCCCGAAGCGCCGCATTATGCGGGGGCACCTCCGACGTGTAAACCCCAAAGTCCGGGTTTCTCGGGACCTCGTCGGCCCGACGCGAAACGTTTCGCGCTCAAGGCCCCGCGTTGGCGTTTTCGAAGAATGAGTGCGCGGGAAGGCCAACGCCAAAAGAAGTAGGTTCGCCGTCGAGCCCTGTTAGAATATCCGGTTCACTTGCTCCTCAGACGGGATGGAGGTCTGCTCGGTCATGCGTAGACGTTCGACGTGGTGGATCCTCGCTGCGCTCCTCCTCTTGTTCGCAACTCCTGCATTGGCGTGGGGTCCGGCGACCCACACGTTTTTCTCGACGCTGACGCTCGAGGGGTCCCTCGGCGTTCCGGCCGCGGTGCTCGCGCTCCTCCGGCGCCGGCGCGCGGCGTTCCTTTACGGTGCGATCGCTCCCGACGAGATCGTGGCGAAGGGGCTCTGCGACGAACGGTTCCACTGCCATCGATGGGACGTCGGCTTCCGGCTCCTCGACGAGAGTCGAACCGAAACGCAGCGGGCATTCTCGCTCGGCTATCTCACGCATCTCGCCGCCGACGTGATCGCTCACAACGGCTACGTGCCGACTCGGCTTCGGCAAAGCGATACCACGCTGCAGCTCGGCCACACGTATTGGGAAGTGCGCGCGGATCGGCTGCTCGATCCGTCGTACCTTGCGATCATCACGCAAGTCCGAAAGCAGGATCAAAGCCGCAATCAGGCGCTCATGGAACGGATCGTCCTCGAGACGATCTTCTCGCATCGCACGAATCGCCGCATCTGTGACGGCATGTACCGCATCTCCAGCGGCAAGTCGTGGTCGCGCGTGTGGAGGCTGATCGACCGCTATTCGCGGTACGAGCTGCCGGCATCCGAGGTCCGCGAGTTCCACAGGCAGTCGCTGATCGGAGTGCGCGACGTTCTCGTGAACGGGCGCCGCGCTGCGATCGTCGAGCGCGATCCAATCGGCGAGTCGGCGCTTCGCCGCGCCGCGCGCGAGCGGCGCGTTTTTCGATGGGAGCGTCGTACGCGCGTCGTCCAGGAGCACCTGCCGGAAGGCGCGCGACGCTGGCTCGAGGCACGACGCCTTCTCGCTTGATGGCCCACCTCTACGACAGCGACACGACGGGCTCCTCGGATCACTACAAGCTCACCCTCGAGAAGATCGAGCTGAACCGCGACGTCGCCGACGACGCGTTCGCGATGCCGCGCGCCGCTGCGACCGACGCGAAGTCCATCGAAAGTCGCCGCCGTAGTCTTCGATCGACGACCACACCTTGGGGCGTCGCGAGGATTCGGCGCGCGACGACGAGACTCCATTCTTCCTGGTTTCGAGTCTCGCCGTCGCGCCGAGAGTCGCTGCACCGCCCTCACGCGCGACTCCCGTCGGAACGAAACTGGCACCTTTAGCCGGGCGCCGACGGCCAAGACGACGCGTTCCGTCGTCTGGGGTCTGACCCCATTAGCCGGTGACGCGGATTTCGCGGGGGCGCGTCGACTCGTGCTTCGGGAGCGTGATCGTGAGGATGCCCTTCTCGAGCTTGGCGGTCGACTTCTCGAAGTCGGCGAGCTTCTCGAGGTTGATCGTGCGCTCGATCGGATCGGGGCTCGTTTCGCGGTGCAACGGCGTGAAGCCCTCGACCTTGTCCTCTGTGCGCTCGGCGCGAATCGTCAGGGCGCCGTCCTGGTACGTCACGTTGACGTTGGCCGGCTCGAAGCCCGGAAGCGCGGCGCGAACGAGGTACTCGCGCTCGTTTTCGAAGACGTCGACCGGGGTCGCGCCCGTGCGCGTGGCGTCGGTGTTTCCACCGCAAACGTCCCCGAAGACTCGGATCATCTCGTCGCGAAGCGTTCCTAGATCCGAAACGGGTGTCCAACGAACCTGTGCTCTCATGGCTCTCATCCTTTCGTTCTGTAATTGTTCGTCTTGTGATTGTCCGCGCGCGTGATCGCTGTTTCGAACCGCGGATGGCCAGGGACGTAGGCAGCGACCCGCATGCGTCAACGCGGCGAAAAAAATTATTTCGAAAGCCGGGCGATCCCGCGGTGGTCGAGGCGGTAGGTGAACCAGTCGTGGAGGTGGCGGGCGCCGAGCCGCTCGTAGAAGGCCTGCGCGCCCTTGTTCCAATCGAGGACGACCCATTCCATGCGGCCGCAGCCCTCGCGCTTCGCGATCGCGGCGAGGCGGCGCATCACCAAGTCGGCAACTCGGCGGCGCCGGTGGTCGGGGTGGACGAAGAGGTCCTCGAGGTAGAGCGTCGGCTTCGCGAGGAACGACGAGTAGGTGAAGAAGTAGATCGCATACGCCGCCGCTTCGCCGCGCGACGTCTCGGCGAGGAGCACGTGAATTCGCGGGCGCACGCCAAACGCATCGCGGCGAAGTCGACGCCGCGCGGCCGCGTCCGGCGGATCGAGCTTCTCGAAATCGGCGAGCGCCTCGACCAGTCCGAGGAACGCGGCCGCGTCCTTCGCTCGCGCGTCGCGAACCCGATACGTCGCCGGCTTGCGGCTCAGCTGAGGTCGACCCACACGCTCTTCGTCTCGGTGTAGAGGTCGATCGCCTGCGTGCCGAGCTCGCGGCCGAAGCCCGACTGCTTGAAGCCGCCGAACGGGAGATTCGGGTCGTAGAGGTTGTAGGTATTCACCCACACGGTGCCGGCGCGCAGCATCTTCGCCGCGCGCAGCGCCTTCTTGATGTCGCGCGTCCACACCGCGGCCGCGAGGCCGTAGATCGTCGCGTTGCCCTGCGCGACGCCCGATTCGAAATCCTTGAACGGGATCGTGGAGAGCACGGGGCCGAAGATCTCCTCGCGCGCGATCGTCATGTCGTTCGTGACGTTGTCGAAGACGGTCGGCTGGACGTAGAAGCCCTTCCCGTTGCCGACGTTCGCCCGCGCGCCGCCGAAGACGAGCTTCGCGCCTTCACGCTTGCCCTTCTCGACGTAGTCGAGCACGGACTTCATCTGCTCCGCGGAGACGACCGGACCCATGCGCGTGTTCTTGTCGCGCGGATCGCCGACGGTCAGCGTCGCCGCCTTCGCCTTCAGCTTCTCGACGAGCTGATCGTGGATCGGCTCCTCGACGAAGAGGCGCGAGCCCGCCGCGCAGACCTCGCCCTTGTTGTAGAAGATTCCGGTGAGCGCGCCGCGCACGGCCGCGTCGACGTCGGCATCTGCGAAGACGATGTTTGGAGACTTGCCGCCGAGCTCGAGCGAGAGGCGTTTGATCGTCCCCGCGGCCTCGCGCATGATCTGCTTGCCCACCTCGGTCGATCCCGTGAACGCGACCTTGTCGACGCCCGGATGTCGCACGAGCGCCATGCCGCACTTCGATCCGGAGCCCGTGACGACGTTGAACACGCCCTCGGGGAGCCCCGCCTCCTGGCAGATCTCGGCGAAGCGAAGCGCGGTGAGCGGCGTCTGGCTCGCGGGCTTGAGGATCACCGTGTTGCCGAGCGCGAGAGCCGGCGCGATCTTCCACGACGCGAGGAGGAACGGGAAGTTCCACGGCGTGATCGCCGCGACGACTCCGATCGGCTCGCGCAGCGTGAACGTGAACGCGGTCGGGCGCGACGGCAGCGTCTCGCCGTGCACTTTCGTCGCCCAGCCGGCGTAGTAGCGGAAGACCTCGACCGCGACCGGCATCTCGATCTTGCCCGAATCGAAGAGCGTCTTGCCGGTTTGGCTGGTCTCCAGCTCCGCCATCTCGGGCGTGTACTTCGCGAGAAGATCGGCGAGCTTCCAGACGAGCGACGCGCGCTCGGACGGCGCCATCTTCGACCACGGCCCCGAGTCGAAGGCCCGGCGAGCCGCGACGACGGCGCGATCCACGTCCGCCTCTTCGCCGGCCGCGACCTCGGCGACGATCTCTTCGTTCGCGGGGTTCATCACCGGAATGCGCTTGCCGGACTGCGCGTCTTGCCACTCGCCGCCGATGAAGAGCTGGCCGATCTTGACCGTCATGGAAACGACCTCCCGAATGAAGAGTGCATCCCCCCGCCCCGCGAAAGCGCGGCATGGTAGCAGTCGCGCGCGACGCCGGTCAACGCGAGGTCACACCGCGAGGAATCGATCGACGGCGGCGCGGAAGGCGTCGGGGGATTCGAGGAATGGGAAGTGACCGCAGCGCGGAATCACCTCGAGCGTCGCCTGCGACAGGCGCTCGGAAAGACAACGCATGTGCGGGACGTAGTGATCGGCGTCGCCGACGACGAGGAGCGCCGGTACGTCGAGGCCGGCGATTCGCTCGCGTCGATCGTACGCGGGAAGCTCGCGCTGGAATGCCAGGTTGAACGCCTCCGCGGAGAAGTCGAGCCCTTCGAGAACGGCGTCGTGCTTGTTCGCGCCGGCGAAGAACTGCGGCCATCGGGCCCGATACATCGCACGCAGCTCGTCGTCGCTTCGAACCGTCGGCATTGGGCCCATCGGCACCGGCCCCGCGAACGACGCGACGAGCACGAGGTGCGTGAGCAGAGTTGGGTAGCGCACGGCGAACTCCAGCGCGATGAACCCGCCGTACGAACGGCCGAGGAGCGCGAACGGCCCGAGTTGCATCTCGTCGGCGAGCCGGCGCACGTCCTCGGCCCAGCGCGCGTGCGTGTACGTCGCGTCGCCCGTGCGGGACGAGCGGCCGTGTCCGCGCTGGTCCTAGATCACGACGCGCCGCCGGTCGCCGGCCAGCCCGACGATGGCCGGCGTCTTCAAGTACGACGAGTCGACACCCATCCCGCCATGGAGGCACACGAGCGCCGGCCCCACGCCGAAGCTCTCCATGGCGAGCTTCGCGTCGTCGACGGAGACGAGAGTCACCGCCGGCTCACGATCCGGAAACGACGTGCAGAATGATCGCGTTCGTGAGGCTCGCGTGCGCCGGGGAAAGCGACGCGTCATCCTGGATGATCGATTGCAGCGTGATCGTGAGCGGCCGCGTGATGCCTCGCGTGCGCCGCAGCACGATCGCCGGCGCGTGAGTGCTCGGAAACGTCGCGCCGCCAAGCCGCGGGTCCCAGGCGTTCGCAATCGCTACGGGCTGCGGCGAGCGGCCCGGGGTCAGCGGCGTCGGAAAGACGGCGAGCCCGATGCCGCCAGGTTGGCGACTCAGCGTCGCGGTGCTGGGCGCGCCCGGCCACGCGTAGAACGCGAACGACGACGTGCTCCGGCTCGAGGGCGACAGCAGGACGATCGAGATCGGCACGCCGACGCCGATCGACAGCTCGCGCGTGCGCGAGTCGCCGGTCGTCGCGTTGACGAGCAGCACGTCCTCGCGCAGTCCGGCGGCGAGGTTCGCGTGGCCCCACCGAGCGAGGCGTTCGCGCGGAGCGGCGAACGTGAACGCGGATGGGAGCCCGGTGACGCCGAACGACGTCGTCACGAAGACGTCGACCGTGCCGTCGCCCGGCGGAGTTTGGACGAGGAGTTGGTCCGCCGATGCGTGGAGCACCGTGGCCTCTCTTCCGCCGAACGTCACGGACGCACTCGGATCTCCCGAGAATCTGGACAGCGACAGCCGCACGGCATCGCCGCCTTCCACGGCCCCGTCTTGGGGCGTCACGGCCATCAGCGCGGGTCCGAACGCCCGCACGAACACGTCGGGCCAACCGTTCGTGTCGTCCGAGACCAGATTGGGGAAGCTCGACCCGAACGCTACGGCTGACGCGTCCGGCGTCATCGCGATGCCGAACGCGGTCGCGCCCAGCCCCGATCCCTCGACGTCGCCATCGGCAACGCTCACGCGGATGATCTCACCGGTTTGCCTATCCCGCCGAAAGACGTCCGCGTCCCGGTTCGTGTCGTTGGGAACGAGATTCCCCGATGCGCTCGCGAACGCGACGAACCGGCCGTCGCCGGAAACGACGCCCCCGGACGCAAAGCCGTCTCCGAGCTGTCCGGCGGAATTGCGCTGGATGCTCGTCGTGACTCCCGTTGCGCGGTCACGAAGGAACAAGTAACCGAGCATCAGCTCGCCGGGGATCGGAGGCGCGAGGCTCACGTGGCTCCCGAAGACGACGTAGCGCCCGTCGGCCGACAAACTGGCGTCGCCGCAATCGAAATCGAGGCTTGCACCGGAAGAATCGACGCTCACACGCTCCGTCTCTCCGGATCGGAGATCGTGCGCGAACACGTTCGTCGAGTAGTAAGTGTCGCCGGCGACGAGGTTCGTTGCTTCGCTCTGAAAGGCGACGAACCGGCCGTTTGCGGAAATCGCGATGCGCGGCCACACGAGCCACCGCGTGTGCGGCACGCTTCGCGCATCCGCTTCCACTCCGGTGGACGAGACGCTGGCCCGTCGCGTCTCGACGCCACCGATCTCGTCGAATCGGCCGTTGCCGTCCGAGTCTCGATCGCGCACGAACACGTCGGCCACTCCGTTCGTGTCACCCGCAACGAGGTTCGACGCGTAGCTGACGAACGCGACGAACCGGCCGTCGGCACTGATCGCCGGATAGTAGGACCGATCGTCGGCGGGAACGCCGGACGAGCTGACGCTCACTCTCACGTTCGTGCCCGCGTCGCGGTCGTGGACGAACACGTCCCACTGTCCGTTCACGTCGTCGGGAACGAGGTTCGTGGCCCCGCTGTGGAAGGCGATGAATCGACCGTTCGCGGAGATCGACGGTCCGCTGTCGCCGAGCCGGAAGTCGCCCGCGCTCGGTCCATCGCCTTCGGTGCCGCTCGCAGAGGCGACGATTCGCGTCGTCGCGTGCGTGAGACGGTCGTGGAGGAAGACGTCGGCCGCCGCGTTGGTGTCCCCGGCGACTAGATCGGGAGCGGTGCTCGCGAACGCGACCCACCGGCCGTCCGCGGAGATCGCCGGGTACGCGCTCGTCAGCGTGCCCTGACGTCCGGCCGAATCGACGCTCACGCGGGTCGTGGTTTGGGCGAGCGCGGTCGAAGTGAATGCAAAGACGAAGGCGAGACCCTTACGCCAAATGGAGCGCACGGCCGATTCCTTCAACGTCGGGGGGACGTGGTTCGAGGATGCTCCGAATCGTCGGGCGCGTCAATCCACGGCATCTTTCGCCGGCGACGGTGAATCCGGCGACGCGGCCTCGACGCAGCGCGGTCGCCGAGAATCGAGACGAGCACGCCGCCTCCGTCAGTTCGACGGCGCGTGCGAAAGACGGTCGGGCGCGATCGGCTGGAGGCGTTCGCCCGCGGGCGCGCAACGCAGCTCGAGCTCGGCGCCGCCCGTGCAGTTGAACCACTCGACGACGATCGGGTGCCGGCCCTGCGCGAGCGCGATCGTGCCGCGCTTCTCGCCGCCTCCGTGCAGGCCGTCGTTGTCGACGACGATCGAGTCGCCGATGCGCAGGCGCGAGCCGTCGTCCGACCTCAGCGCGAACTCGTAGACGTCGTCCTGCGGCACGTCCAGCAGTCCGGTGTAGCGCTTGCCGACCCGCTCGCCGGGCTTCGCCGGCAGCGCGATCGTCGCGACCGTCTCCTTCGATTTCGCGACGAAGACGTCGAACTCCGGCAGGCGCTCCCACGTCCCGGCATACGTCTCGCACGCCAGGCCGGGCTGAGTCCCCGACACGTCGACGGCTGGATCCGGGCCGACGTGGTCGAAGAACTGCGTCGACACGTCGGAGACCGGCCGGCCGCGCACGAACGCCCGCGCCTTCACAGTCGTCGTGTTGTCGATCCGGAGCCGCCCGCCGTATCGCGGGGAATCGATCGTCGGGTCCGAGCCGTCCAGCGTGTATCGAATCTCGACGTCGGGCGTCGAGGTCACGAGCGTCACCTCGCGATCGTGCACGAACTTCGGGGACGCCGCTTCGATCTTCGGCGCGCGATAGACTATCGGTTTGCCTTGGATCTCGAGCGCGACGACCGAGCAGATCGGGTCGGGCGCCGCCGCGGGCAGCTCGATGCGCACGGCCGCGTCCTCGCGCTCGAAGTGCAGCGTGTGGGTCGGATCCGCCAGCAGCCGCGCGCGCACCGGGAGGTTGCCGAGCCCGGGCAAGACCAGCTCGTGGCTCGCGGGCCAATCGAAGACGTGCAGGTAGAGCGTCGTGAATGCATCCTTGCACTTCACGGTGCATCGGCCCCACGGCAGCGACTCGAACGGGCTAGCGGTCGTGCCGTGGATCGAATCGCCGTTCACGTCCATCCACTTGCCGATGTCGCGCAGCCGCTCGATCGACGTCGCCGGAATGAGTCCCTCGGCCGTCGGTCCGACGTTGAGGAGGAAGTTGCCCCCCTTCGATGCGATGTCGACGAGCTTTCGAACGAGATCCTCGGTCGTCTTGAAGTTCTGATCGTGCGCGTTGTAGCCCCAGTGGTCGTTCATCGTCATGCAGGTTTCCCAGTCGACGCCGGGCGCGCCCGTCGCCGGAATCTCCTGCTCGGGCGTGCCGAAGTCGCCGACGAACTCGCCGTCGCGCGTCATCCCCTGCATGTCGTTGCGTCCCGTGTCGACGCGGTTGTTCACGATGACGTCGGGCTGCAGCTTGCGGCACAGCTCGTACAGCGCGACGCCCTGCTCGTGCGTCCACGTCGACTCCCACTCGCCGTCGAACCACATGACGCCGATCGGGCCGTACTTCGTCAGCAGCTCGCGCACTTGCCCATGGAGGTAGTCGACGAAGCGGTTGAAGTCGGCGCCTTGCGCGGTGCGCGTGTCCTTCTCCCAATCGCGGCGCGGCAGATAGTCCGGGTGATGCCAATCCATGATCGAGTGGTACCAGCAGATGCGGATGCCTTCGCGGCGGCACGCGTCCGCGAGCTCTTTCATCACGTCGCGGTGGAACGGCGTCGACATCACGTCCCAGTCGGTGAGCTTCGAGTCGAAGTTGCAGAAGCCGTCGTGGTGTTTCGTCGTGATGACGATGTAGCGCATGCCCGCTTGCTTCGCCGTGCGGGCCCAAGCATCGGCGTCGAACTTCACGGGGTTCCATTGATCGCGGAACTGCTCGTAGCGCTCGACGGGGATCTGCGCGGTGGTGCGAATCCACTCGCCGTGATCCGTGCGCCCGTTCCACTCGCCCGCCGGGACCGCGTAGAGCCCCCAGTGGATGAACATGCCGAAGCGCGCGTCGCGCCACCAATCGAGGCGGTGGTCGTCCGAACCGGTCGACGACTTCGGCGTCGACGCGCACGCACACAAACTCAAGACGAGGGCGGCAACGGCGACTCGCATGTTCGTGTCTCCTCGGTCAGAGCTGGCCGACTTTCCCTGCGCGGAACGCGTCGAGGAATTTCTCGGGCTCGTCGACCTCTTCGTGAACCGTCACCGTGGACTCGATGAAGTAGATGATCGCGAAAGGAATGGCCAGCGGAAAGGCAACGAGGATCCAGAACACGAAGCGATTCCCCATGAACTCTCGCCTGACGATTCGAGCCATTGGTTCATATTCTCCTATTATCGCGAGGTCCGACCGGGTTCGTAGCCGACGACCACCGTTGGTATGATCGCGCACCTTCCCATGGGAGAGCAACGGATGAGACATCGACGCAGTCTGGCGGCCTCCGTTTTCCTTCTCGCGTCTCTCACGGCGTGTCACCACGAAGAGAGTCACTCGGCGAGCTGGGTCTACGTGTCGAACGCGAGCTTCGGCAGCGGCAAGTCGAGCCTCGAGTTCGAGACTGCGGCTGCACACGGTGACATCGTCATCGATCCGAAGTTGCCCTCGGAATACAAGGCCGTCACGCTCAACGGCGTCGCTGATCCGTCCAACGGCGTTCGCGTCCGCGGGCACCTCGTCGAATTCGGCGAGGGCACACTACGGATCGGCGATCGCGCGTACGGACGGCTCTCTGGCGCGGTCCACATCGAGATCCGCCCAAACGGCATCTTCGTCAACGGAGAAAGTCGCGGAGAGCTGGAGCCCTGACTCGCGCCCGTCGTTTCCTCCTTCATCCCGCGACGGCGATCGTCGCCGTCGCGTTGGTCGTGCGAGTCGCGCACCTCGTCGCGATGCAGCGCTCGCCGTTCTCGAACTTCCTCGTCGTCGACGAGGCGAGCTACGAGAAAGTGGGCCGAGGAGATCGCGCGCGGCGACTGGGTCGGGCCGGGCGCCTTCTACCAATCGCCTCTCTATCCTTATCTATTGGCGATCCTGCACGTCGCGTTCGGCCCGAGCCTCCTCGCCGTGCGGCTCATGCAGTGCCTCGTGGGCGCGACGGCGCCGCTCTTCGTCTATTTCCTTTGCTGCCGACTCTTCGATCGGCGCGTTGCCGTCGTCGCGGGCGCGATCGCGGCGATCTACCCCGTCTTTCTCTTCCACGAAGGGCTCATCGAAAAATCGTGGATGACGGAGGTGCTCGTGCCGGCCGCGATCCTCGCGCTCGTGCGCGCGCAGGATCGCGGGCGCGGCTTCGTGCTCGCGGGAGTCGTGCTCGGCATCGCGGCGATCGTGCGCGAGAACTTGATCCTCGCGGCACCCGTGCTCGCGACGGGGCTGTGGCTCGTGCCGCGCGGCGAGCGCAGTTGGAAGCCGGGGCGCGCCGCCGCGCTCTACCTCTCGGGCTTCGCGCTCGCGATCGCGCCGCTCACGATCCGAAACGCGATCGTCGCGCACGACTTCGTCCTCACGACCGCGCAAGCGGGACAAAACCTCTACATCGGCAACCACGCGGGGGCCACCAACGGAACGTACCAGCCGCCGCCGTTCGTGAGACCGAACCCGCTCTACGAGGAGGTGGACTTCCGAAGCGAGGCCGAGGCGAGAACGCATCGCACGATGAAGCCGTCGGAGGTCTCGCACTTCTGGTTCGGCGAAGCCGTAGCGTGGATCGGCGCGAACCCCGCGTCGTTCCTTCGCCTCGTGGGTGCGCGCTTCCTCCTCTTCTGGAATCACGAGGAGATCGCGGACAACCACTACTTCGTGTTCTTCGCCGATCGCGTGAGCCCGGTCCTTCGAATTCCCATCGGCTTCGGCATCGTCGGGCCGCTCGCGATCGTCGGTGCGGTGCTGGTCTTTCCGAGTCGACGCCGCCTCGTCGCGCTTTACGCGCTTGCGGCGATCACGTGCGTTTCGGTCTCGCTCTTCTTCGTGTTCGATCGCTACCGGCTTCCGATCGTGCCGATCGCGATCTGTTTCGCCGCGGCGGCACTCGTCTGGATCGTGGACCATGTGAAGCAACCGCTGGCCCTCGGCGGCGCGGTGACTCTCGTCGCAGCGGCCGCCGTCTTCTGCAATCTCCATCTCGTCGACGTCGACGTTTCGTTCGAGCGCATGAACTTGGGCATGGCGCTCCACGCGCGCGGCGATCTCGACGGCGCATTGCGGGAGCTCGAGGAAGCCGCGCGCGAGGAGCCGGAACTCGTCCCGCTCCACCGAGAATTAGGCTCCGTATACCTCGATCGCGGCGAACCCGCGAAGGCGGTCGAGTCGCTGCGTCACGCCGTCGCGATCGCACCGAACGAGCTGCGCAATCGACTGGAGCTGGCATACGCGCTCGACAAGTCGGGCGATCTCCGGGGCGCACTCGAAGTGTATCGCGCAGCGCTCGACGTGAAGTCGATCTACCACGAGCCCGTGCAGCGCGCGGGAGTGCGGGTCCACGTCGCGGACGTGCTGCAACGTCTCGGTGACGAGCCCGCGGCGGCGGCCGAGCTGCGCCGCGGACTCGAGGACGTGCCCGACGACGCGAACCTCCTCAACAACCTCGCATGGCTACTCGCGACGGCGACCGATGCGAAGGTGCGTGCGCCTGACGAAGCGGTCACGCTCGCCGAGCGCGCGATCGCGAAGGGCTCCGAGCGCTACGGCACGCTCGCCGAAGCGCACTTCCGCCGAGGCGAGGCGCAGCAAGCCGTGGACATCGCCGAGCGCGCTCTTCGCGACGGCAAGGGCGACCTCGACTTCTACCGCAGTAGGCTTCCCGTCTACCGCGCGGCCCTCGCGAAGCACTGAGGAAGACGCAGTCGCGCTCTCGATTCAGCGATCCGTCGACGGGATCGGAATGTCGACGGTCATGGGCGTGCCGGGGAACTCGATGTGTTGCTCCGCGACCGTGACTTCGCGGTCCCGGTATTCACCGACGCGGAGCGTGTAGGTTCCTGGCAGCAGACCGAAGAAGACGAAAGACCCCTCGAACCCGTCATGCTTCGAAGGCATTCGCAGTAGCGGCGCGGATACCCACATCGAGTCTCCAACGGCCATGACGTGATCCGCGCGGATGGAAGGACCCCGGACGGTGCCCTCGAGGCTGGGCTTTTCGATCGAGCAAGCCGGCACGACGACCCGCACGGGCGGCGATGCCACCGGAGTCGGCCTCACGTCTGCGCGCACCGCAAAGCCCAGCGATCCGTTGCGGATGTCTCTCGGGAGCAGATCGGACCGATTGAACCCAATCCACGTGGGCTCGCCTTTCGGAACCACAAGTGTGACTTCGCCGTTATCGTCGGTGGTCTGACTTTGAGCATTCAGCGCCCACAAGACGATCCAGCGATCGGAATCCGCAGTCTGTCCTTCCCACCACAACGCAGAACCCGGAGCACCCAACGGCGGGTGGCGCTCACGCTGAATTCGTCTCCACTCGGGAGGGAGGACGATTTCGACGCCGACCTTCGTCTTCGCGAGTGGGTGGTCGTTGGTATCGACGATCGAGAATCGCACGCTCTGCTTTCTCCAGAAACGCACGACGGCGTCGCGCGATTCCTCGGCGGACCGAATCCCGATGTTCATGCGAGGCCCAGTCACCGCAAACCAGCATGGGCTGTCGGCCATGAAGTACTCGGTGAGGGGATCGGGTGGCTCGGAGGGTTCGTCTCGCGCACCGGTCTCGCGGAGGTACGCGCCCACATTCAATGCGTACCGACCTGGCGAGAGACTCGAGAACGCGCAGATCCCGTTCTGGTCGGTCCACCGGGTGTCGACCGGTTCGAAACCTTCCTCACGCCAAGAATCATCGCGAGGGTCGATGATGAGCTTGGGTTTGCTCAACGTCACGCCGATCGACGCCATAGCGACGTCGCTGTTCGCCTCTCTCGCCCGGACGATGATGCTTGCGGCGATCGCGAGCCGCGGCGCGATGGTGAGCGCGACCCCGAATGCCAGCGAGGCAATTCCTCTCTTGTTCGGCGACATTGAATGCCCCCTTCAGAAACTCGCCGCTAGTTCATCGCCCGCCTACCGTCCGTCCACACGCGGTGAACTGAGACGACGACGTCGCTCACTTCCCGCTCCAAAAAAAACTTTGGCGGAAAGTCGCCGCGAAAAATTGGGGTCGCCCGAACCTGACGCGATGTGGCTGGAGGCGCTCGACGGTCGTCGCGCCTTCGCGGGAGCGCGCCCCGGCGGTGCGCTGCACGATTCGTACGACGTGGACGTTGCTGAAAAGGAGAGGACATGAACGCGATTCTGATTCGATCGAGCCTCGCTGCCGTGCTCGTTTGCGGGGCCGTCACGGGGCCGCGGGCTGCGGCGCAGAACCTGATTCCGAACCCGGGATTCGAGGACGGAACGGTCGCCGTCTGCGATCAAGGGATCCTGCCGGATCCGTGGTATCAGGCGTCGGACACCGATCCCGGCTCGGACGTATCGACGTTCGATTGCGCGACGTTGCCGGGATTCACGCCGGCACTGCACTACCCCGACCTCGCCGCCGCGCAGGGCGGGCTTCGGTTCGCGTCCGCGTGGAACTCGGCGGACGAGCGATTCGGGATCGCGCTGACGTCGACGCTCGTCGAGGGAAATCTCCATCACCTCTCGGGCTACTTCACGCGCTCGGTCATCCATTCGGACGACGGCGTCTACGACATCTATCTCTCTCCGGACGCCGACTATCTCGACGGCACGTTCGTCGGCTCGATCGGCGGCACCAACGCGCTCGGAACGTGGTCGCGCGACGACCTCGATTTCTTCGCGCCGGCCGGAGCCGTCAACATCATCTTCAATCCGCGCTCCGCGGGAACCTGCTACATCGGCTGCGACGATTGGGAGCTGGTCGATCTCGGCCCGCCGAACTCGCCGCTCACGGGCAACGTGAACGCGGGCTCGGGCCCCGTCACCGACGTCCTCTTCGTCAACGGATCGGCCGGCGACGCGAACCGCGACGTGTTCGTGCCGACCAACACCGCGATCCAAGTTCGGCTCGACGCGGCTCCGGCCGGATCGGACACGGGCAACTACGTCGTTTGGGCGTGGGTGGGACCGCCGACGAACCCGTTCGTGCTCGACGTCGGAACGTCGTTCCTCGGCACCACCGCGAACCCGACGCCGTTCCAACCGTTCGCGTCGCCGCAGCCGTTCCGCTGCCTGCGCGGCGGTCTGCCGCCGCAGTTCTGCGGCTCGGCAACCGAAGTGCGCGCGCCGCGAAGCGCGCCATGGTCGGTGCTCAAAGGCAACGGGCTGCCGCATCCGATCACGCTCACGATTCAGGGCGTCCTTCAGGATCTGGGCGCGGCCAGCGCAGACCAATACAGCGTGACGAACGGAGTCGTGCTTCACGTTCAATAACGCGAACCGAGTCGAATGCCATCGGGCGCTGCGCCTCGTGCGCGGCGCCCGATTCTCTTTCGAGGGACGGGGCGGCCCCGCGCCGATTGAAGGCAAGAAGGGTTGTCTCTAGAATCTCGCCGTTTCGTGGCCGATCCGACGTCGACCCTGCCGAGGAGACAACCTCATGCCGACCACCGCCGACTTCATCACGAACAATCGCGAGCGATTCCAGAAGGAATTGTTCGATCTGCTCCGCATCCCGAGCATCTCGACCTCGCCCGAGCGCGACGCGGACACGAAGCGCGCCGCCGAGTTCGTAAGGAAGCAGCTCCAAGATCTCGGATTCCGCGCGCAGCTCCACACGACGCCCAAGCACCCGATCGTCACTGCGGAATCGCCGATGGCAGCGGGCAAGCCGACGGTGCTCGTCTACGGCCACTACGACGTGCAGCCGCCCGACCCGCTCGGTGAGTGGCGCCACGGTCCGTTCGAGCCGACGATCGAAGGAGAGAACGTGATCGCGCGCGGCGCGACCGACGACAAGGGCCAGATGTTCGCGCACGTCAAAGCGGTCGAGTCGATCATCGAAGCCGAGGGCAAACTCCCCTGCAACGTGAAGTTCCTCATCGAGGGCGAGGAAGAGATCGGCTCGCCGAACCTCGACCCGTTCATCGAGAGCCACAAGGATCTCTTGAAGTGCGACGTCGTCGTCATCTCGGACACCGATCAGTTCGCGCCCGGCCAGCCGGCGATCTGCTATGCCCTGCGCGGGCTCGTCTACATGGAAATCGAGGTCGTCGGGCCGACGCACGACCTGCACTCGGGCATGTTCGGCGGCTCGCTCGACAATCCCGCGACCGTGCTCGCGCGCATCATCGCGTCGTTCCACGACGCCGATCATCACGTCGCGATCAAGGGCTTCTACGATCACGTGCGCGCGCTCACGCCCGACGAGCGCGCGGGGTTCGCGGAGCTGCCGTTCGACGAGAAGGGCTATCGCGAGGAGATGGGCGTCACGGAACTCGTCGGCGAAAAGGGCTTCACCACGATCGAGCGGCGCTGGGCGCGACCGACCTGCGAGATCAACGGCATCTTCGGCGGCTTCCAGGGCGAGGGCGCGAAGACCGTGATCCCCGCGAAGGCCGGCGCGAAGGTCAGCATGCGCCTCGTGCCCGATCAGGATTGGAAGACGATCGCGAAGCTCTTCGAGGAGCACGTGCGATCCGTCGCGCCGAAGACCGTGAAGGTCAATGTGAAGACGCACTCGGGCTCCGGCCCCGTGCTCGTGCCGCGAGACAGCGCCGCTGTGAAGGCCGGCATGCGCGCGCTCGAGAAGGGCTTCGGCAAAAAGCCGGTCTTCATGCGCGAGGGCGGCTCGATCCCGGTGGTGCTCACGTTCGACCGCGTGCTCAAGGTGCCCGTCGTGCTCCTCGGCTTCGGCCTCCCCGACGACCGCGCGCACTCGCCGAACGAGAAGTTCAATCTCGGCGACTACGAGCGCGGGATCCGCACGAGCGCCCACTTCCTCCACGAGATCGCAGGCGGGAAGTGAAGCCGTCGACGCTGCTCGCGCTCGGCGCGATCGGCGCGCTCGGTCTCGCGGTTAGTGGTCTCCTTCCGTCGATTTGGCAAATCGGGAGTTTGGCATACCTCTTCGTCGGCTACGGGGCGATCGCACTGACTTCGGCAGGCTTTTTCGGATATCGGCCGGTCTCCGGCCGTCCCCTCGCGCTCGCGGCCGGAATCTCGCTCTTGTCGTTGGCAGCGATCAGCGTACTCGCGCTCGTCTCCGTCATGCAGCCTCGCGTTGTGTTTGCGCCCGTCGGCGGCGGCGGGTCGCATCTCGAGCGAAGCGACTTCTTTGATTTGCTGACCGAGCTCGCCGTCTTCCTGATGTATGGCGCAATGATCCTGTGTGCGCTCACTCTCATCGCGACCCGGCCGATTCGCCATGGACTCGGACGGTGGGTCGGCATCGGTCTGCTCAGTCTACCCGCGTGGGGCGCGCTGATGATTCTGGGACAGTGGGCTGGGTTCTTGAGAATGCCGCCGCCGCGTTGGATCAATCTCGCCGTCATGGGCGTCTTCAGCGCGTCTCTCATCGGCCTCGCTTGGAAGTTCTTCGAGGTGCGGCGGCTTCAGTCCGCCGCGCTCGCCTGACACGGACACAGCCTTCACCATCCAGCCAGGGAAAATTTCGGGAACCTCCCGGGCCCCTCGCGCCATTGAGTTGTCGTTCTGGAGAACGAACGACACATGGACGCAACGTTCCCGATCGTCGCCCTGCGACGGCTGACCGACGACGGCAGCATCTCGCTCCGCGGCGACGCGGTGCGCGACCCCGAGCACGAGGCGCGGCTCGTCGAGCGCGCGCGGCACGATCGCGAGGCGTTCGCCGCGCTCTACCGCGAGCACTACGCCGCAATCGGCGCCTATCTCTTTCGCCGCTCGGGCGACGTGCACGCGACCGAGGATCTCTTGAGCGAGGTCTTCCTCGCGGCGCTGCGCGGGCTGCCGCGATATCGGACGCGCGGCGTGCCGTTTCGAAACTGGCTGTACCGCATCGCAACGCGCGAGGTGAACCGGTGGGCGCTGCGCGAGCGTAAGCGACCCGAACGTCTCGCGTCTCCGAGCGAGATCATGGACACGCGCAAGAGTGCGGACAGCGACGACCGCGCGTGGGTGCAACGGTGTCTGCTCGCGATCGCGCCGCGCTATCAAGCGGCATTGACGCTTCATTACGTCGAAGGGCTGAGCGTCGACGAGGTCGCACGGACGCTCGGCTGCCGGCCCGGCACCGTGAAGTCGCGGCTCGCCCGCGGGCGTGCGGCGCTCGACCGAGTGATGCGAACGAGGAGGTGACCTGTGGCGACTTCGAACGATCCGATCGAGGCTCGGCTCGCGCTTCTACGAGAGGTCTCGTGGAACCGGCCGGAGCACCGACGGCAGCTGGAGGAGAAGCTCATGCTCGGAGTGAGTGATCGCGCGAAATGGTGGGGATGGCTGACGACGAAGGCGGCGCTGTTCCTCGGGATCGTGCTTCTCGGCGGCATGGCCGCGGGCGCGACCGCGGCGTGGATCTACGATTCGATTCGCGTCGAGCCGGGAGAATCCGACGGTCACGGCAACTGCCGCTTCGTCATCACCGACGACGCGACGGGCGAGCAGGAGACGACCGAGTTCCTGCCGGAGGACTCTGCCTTCTTCACCATCCCGAACGACGACGGCGAAGCGTCGACGGTGATCGCGGTCGGCGCGGACGGCAGTGGTCATGCTCCGCCGAGTCCGCCCGAACCTCCGCCGAAAGACGAGAAGTGAACGAAGTCACGACGACGAAAGAGCAACCGAGCGGCCGGCCCCGACGGCGACTGTGGGTCGCCGCGCTCGGTTGCTTTCTCGTCGGCGCTATCGTGGGCGGCGCGGCGGTCGGCATTCACGCTCAATCCGCGCCTCCGAAGCCCGCTCCGCGCGCGACGCCGCGCCGCAGCTCGAAGGAGATCCTCGACGAGTTCGCGGCGAATCCGTCGCCCGGCTTCGCGCTCGACATGAATTCCGGCGAGTTCGATGCGCTTCTGCGCCAGCGTCTCGGCAAGCAGTGCGAGCTGGCGCTCGAGCTATGGGAAGACTACCCCCGTCACGCGGCGCTCGGCCGACTCCTCTTTGCACGCTGGATGAACCTCGTGAACTTCTTCGGCGAGCCCGCGCGCGTGCGCAGCGAGACCATGCGTCTTCTCGCGCAGCGGCCCCCGGGCACGCTCGCGGCGCTAGCGAAATTCGTGAACGCGCAGGCGTCGATTCGCGACGGCGCCACGACGTGGGACGACGCGCGGGCCGACGTCGAGCAGGCGTTGTCGATCGAGCGCGAGCCGCGCGACGCGCAGGGCTGGAAGTGCTCGCTCTTGCTCGATCTCGCGCGCTGTCGCACCGCCGACCCGAAACTGCAGCGCGAGCTTGCCGAGCGCGCGTTGATTCACGCGAGGTGCGACGAGCAGCGAGCCGACGTTCGCGTCGTGCTCGCGCTTCTCGATCGCATCGGCCAGCCGATCGACCTCGAGTTCGACGACGCGCTCGACGGCCGGCACGTGAAGTTCGCCGATCTGCGGGGCCGCTGCGTGCTCCTCCACGTCTGGTCGCCGACCGACCCCGACGCGACGCACCGATCGCTCGCGCCGCTCGAGCCCGAGCTTCGCGCCGCGCACGCAACGGTGGTCACTATCGACCCGTTGGCCCCGGCCGACGGTCGCGCGACCGAGATCACGAGCGCTCGAGCGCTCGGTGTGCGCAGCCCGTTCTTCGTCGACCGCGCGCCGTTCGACGACACGTGGGCTTATCGCTTCGGCCTGCGCGGCGTCCCGCACCTCCTCCTCGTCGCCCCGGACGGCCGCCTCACAGCCGCCGTGACGAGCCCGCTCGCGCTCGTCGGCCGCCTCGCGGCGCCGAAGTCGCGCTGAGTTTTCCTGCACCTCAGCATCCGACCCAATCCGCTACGGCAATGTGAGTTACTCGTACCAACCCCGTTCGAATCGTGGCACATTGTCGTTTCAATGAATTGTTGACGTCCGGCGGGCAGATTTGACGCTATTCGTACGTGACTGGATTCGTGGTGCGTCTGCCTGCTCATCGAGGAGGATGGTGATGAAATCCACGTGGACCGGTTTCGTTCGAGTTCTTGCATCAGCGATCGGGCTCGCCTTGGCGATCTCGACCACGGCACTGGCAAACGGGTCCGAGGTCGAACCGAACGACACCGTCTTTCAAGCGACGCACCTCTGGTGTGAGTGCGACGTCGCCGGCGCGATCGACTCGCGGTTCGACGCCGACTACTTTTCGTTCAGTCACCCGACGGCGGGTCCGTTCCACGCCTTCACGACGCTCTCGTCGGGCGGCGACAGCACCATCGAACTCTTCCAAGCCGACGGAACCACGAGCGTCCTGTTCGACGACGACGATGGCGTCGGCCTCGCGAGCCACATCGGCATTGCCTCGCTCCCGGCCGGGGATTACCTCATCGTGTTGCGCCCGTTCTCGAGCGGCGACCTCTTCCCCTATGTGCTCTCGATACGCTGTCCGGGCCCGTCGACGGAAGTGGAGCCGAACGACTCGGTGTCTGCGGCAACCGAGATCGTGTGCGAGACCGTCAGCTTTGGCGGGGACATCGGCCAACCCGGCGACTACGACTATTGGAGCTTCCGGGTGCCCGTCACGACGAGCGTGAACATCGTGAGCCTTCAGGCCCCAGCGTACAGCGATCAGCTGCTGACGCTCCTGGACTCGAGCGGAGCGGTCGTCGGGACCGTGATCGATTACGGAGGAGAGCTCGGCGCGTCCGTCTCGATGACGCTGACGCCGGGCGTCTACTACTACGCCGTGTCCAGCGGCACGCCCGGCATGCACTACGATGCGACCGTATCGATCACCGGGCGCATTTGCACGGTCCTCAGTTCGATTGCTCCCGTTTCCGGATCGTCGAGCGGCGGCGACCTCGTCTACGTCGCCGGGGATCGCTTCGGCACCGTCGCGGAAGTGGCCGTGCAATTCGCCGGCGCAACCGCGACCGTCCTCGACTCGACGCCGACTCAGATCACCGCGCGAACTCCGGCCGGCTCGGGCACCGTCGACGTGACGGTCATCAACCGCGGCGACCCGAGGACACTACCCGCGGCGTACACGTATCGGCCGCCCGAAATCGCCGCGCGATTCGGGAACGTGAACGCCGGACGCGGCGATCGCGAAATCGTGCTGATCATGAACGCGCAATCGGGCGATGACGCCGCGCGGGAAATGACGATCGGCCTGCATCAGCCGATCTCCATCGTGATGACGGCGCCGTCGAGCCGCGTGAGCGCGCGGTTCGCACTCTACGTTTGGCCGCTCGCGGCCACACCGACGAATTTGACGACGCTGCCGCGAGGCCTCGGCAACATGGTCCTGCCTCCGCCCTTCATGATGGCCCTGCCGCATCCGCTCGCGATCTTCAACAATGCCGGTTTCAACCAGACCTTGGGCGTTCCGACGTTGCCGTCGCATCCGGCGCCGACGCAGGTCTTCAGTCGAATGAGAGGCGCACCGCGGCCGGCAACGATCACGCTCCAAGGACTCATCCAGGACAACGGCTCGCAGATCCCGGAGCACTGGAGCATCACCAACGCGATCGTCGTTCGCTTTCAGTGAGGTGATCGAAGTTCGTCGACCTTTCGTGACGCATCCAGGCGCGCGCCCTGCGAAGCGTATCGTCGCGCAGACTCGTAGCGGGTCGGCAGCGACGCATCTGCGCGTCGCCAGGTTCTTCGAAATTCCGTTGGCGCACGCCGAGTCGAACGCCCCGCGTCGGACGGGACGCGCGGGTGTCGATGAACATGAAAACGAATGGGTTGCTCCTCATCGGTGCGCTGGGCGCCCTCTGTCGGGCCGCTGCGTGCGTAACTCACACGAAGTGGACGTGGTGCGATTTCGATCCTGCTCGATTCTTTGTCGGTTCGCCGATCGCGATCGCCGGATGCGTCTTGTGCGCACTGGGGTTCGTTGGATACCGCCCTCGCTCACGCCGTTGGCTTTGTCTCTTGAGCTGGATCGGACTGCTCGTCGTGGCTGCCGTCTTCACAGAGCAATGGGCTAGATCCACAGAGCCGGGAATGACCCGAGCGGTGGATGACGCCGACATCGAAAGGATGCTTCGATGGATGAGATTCGACCAAGTGACGCCGTTGATCCTCGCGGCGGGTACGTTCCCGGGCTTGGTGACGCTGGTCGCTACGTCACCGATACGCCGCGGAATCGGACGTGCGGCCGGGATCTGTCTCTTGATGATGTTCGCCGTCGGGCTAGCGATTGCCGTGCGCATTCCACTCGGATGTTCGGCTTGGCGCCTGCCGATGACGGCGCTGATCGTCTTGTGCGTGCTGTCCGCCGCGGCGTTCGTCGGCCTCGCGTGGAAGTTCTTTGCGCTGTGGCGTGCCGATCGCGCGGCGCAGCGAGCGGGCGTCAATTCGCCCTCATGATGGCGGCGAACCCTGCGACGAACGCGAGGTTCTCGTTGCTGCACGCGTCGACGCGGGCGGCGCGAGCCGTAGCCCGGCCTGCGCGCCTAAGCCGGCCGGATGTTCTGATTCGTGCGGAAGAGGTTCTCCGGATCGTACTGGCGCTTCACCTTCGCCAGGCGATCGTAGTTGGCTCCGTACGCGGCGCTCACGCGGTCAGTCTCGTCGGCCGTGAGGAAGTTGACGTAGACGCCGCGGCTCGCGAACGGGGTCGAGGCCTTGAAGAAGTCGCGCGCCCAGCCGATGCAGCGCGTGTCGTCGGCGGCGTTGTCCCAGCGGCCATGGACGTTCATGACGAACTGGGCGTCGCGGTTGGCGTAGGCCGCCGAATCCGGTGCGGGCCGCGCGGTGGCTCCGCCGATCGCACCGAAGAAGATCTCGCACTGCGGAGACGGCAGCGTCCCGGCGTATTGGATGACCGCGTCGAAGAGCCCGTCCGCAAGCGTGGTGAAGTTGTGCGATTTCCAGTAATTGCGGGCCCCGGTCGCGAGCAGCGGGTCGAAGGCCTTCTGCCACGCGACGTACGGTTGGACGCCGACGTGCTCGCCGACCGGCTTGCCGAACTTCCGGAGCGGCGCGATGAGCGCCTCGCCCTTCTTCGGGTCGCCCGCATGGCACAGCGCGAGGATGACGACCCCCTTGCCGTGGACATTAGCGGGTAGGAACGGAAGCGGCGGCGCGAGGCGCAGCACCGTCCAGACCGAGAGCTCCTCCGACGCGTTCGCGGCGAACTCGCGATACTGACGGAGCACCGACTTCGCCTCGGACATCGGATAGACGATGAGGCCGCTCAGCACGTCCGGACCGACCGGGTGGAGCTGAAACTCGAAGCGCGTGACGACGCCGAAGTTTCCTCCGCCGCCCCGAAGCGCCCAGAAGAGATCGGCGTGGTCGGAGGCGCTGGCGTGCACGGTCTTGCCGGCCGCGGTGACGACCTCCGCCGAGACGAGGTTGTCGATCGTCAGCCCGAGCTTGCGACTGAGCCAGCCAAACCCGCCGCCGAGCGTCAGCCCGGCAACGCCGGTCGTCGAATTGATGCCGAGCGGAACGGCGAGGCCGTGGGCCTGGGTGGCGGCGTCCAGGTCGGCGAGCAAGGCGCCTCCCTCGACGGTGACGCGGCGTCCCTTGGGATCGACGCTCGCCGCCTTCATGCGCGAGAGGTCGATCACGATGCCGCCGTCGCACAGCGCACTGCCGGCGATGTTGTGCCCTCCGCCGCGAATGGCGAGCACGAGCTTGTTCTCCTTCGCGAAATTCACGCTCCGGACGACGTCCGACGTGGCGGCGCAGCGCGCGATGATCGCGGGGCGCTTGTCGATCATCGCGTTCCAGATCTTGCGTGCGTCTCCGTAAGCGGCGTCGCTCGGAAGGACGATCTCCCCTTCGAATCCGCCCTTCAACTCGTCGATCTTCCCAGTTTGCAGTGGCGTCATTGTCCGTTCCTTTCCACAGAGGAGTCGAAATGGCTCAGCGACTCCTCGTCGCGTCTCCATGAACTCGAGGCTGGCGGAACCCACGTCGAGAATCCAACCTCGCCGCCGCATAGATAGCCGAGACGCGAAACGGACGCAATGACCGCACGTCCACATCTCTTGCTCGAGCGTCTCGGGTTGCCGTGAGGTCTGACGTTCTAGTCGACGTCCTCCACTGGACTTCTCCCCTTGCGGGGCTGCATGATCTCGCGCGAAGTCGTGCGTGGAGACTTCGGTCGAGGTTCTGCAACGGACGCGGCGTGAGAGCAGCGGAGAGAAACCCATGCCCAAACCGGTTCCGAGAGCACCTGCAGACAGCGTGACGCTCTACGAGAAAGTGATCGCGACGATTCCAGAGATCGAGCGCAAGGGCGCGACGATGCCGTACACCTCCGTCAACGGAAACATGTTCAGCCTCTTGACCCCCGACGGCACGCTCGCGCTGCGCCTCCCGTCTCCCGAACGCGAGGAATTCCTGAAGCGTCACGACACCAAGCTTTGCGAACAGTACGGCGTGGTGATGAAGGAGTACGTGCGCGTGCCGCGGGCGCTTCTGCAGAACACGCGGGAGCTGTCGAAGGTCCTCGCGCTCAGCTATCGCTATGCGTGCTCGCTCAAGGCGAAGCCGACGACGAGGAAGCCGAAGGCGAAACCGGGCGCGAAGACCCCGTCCGCGCGACGAGCCAAATGAGTCGCTCTCGCAAGAGCGGGCGACTCGAGGATCGCGCCCGTGATTCGTGCGGGACCGATCGTTCGCCGTCCAACTCGACTCCCGGGGCCGACTGATGCGCGTTGCCCAGTTGAAGGGCGAATACGTCACGGTGGCCGCCATCGGCGCTGCGCCCGAAGCGGTCTGGAAAGTACTGGCGGATGCGGCCGGATACGCCGCGTGGAATCCCGAGATCGTCGCCATCGAAGGGCGCTTCGCGCTCGGGGAACGCATCAAGGCACGCGTCAAACTCGGCAGCGGCGCGATTCGGTCGGTGCCGATGCGCGTGACCACGTTCGACGCGCCGTCGCGCATGGAATGGACGGGCGGACTGCCGTTCGGCCTCTTCGTCGGGCGGCGGACGTTCAGCGTCACGCCACGCGGTCGCGGCACCGAGTTCCGTCTGGAGCTGAGCATGACCGGCCCGCTCGCGCCGCTCATCCTCCGATCGGTCGGCGATCGCCAACCGGAGATCGATAGTTTCGCCGCCGCGCTCAAGGCGCACGTGGAGCGGGGCGGACGTGCGTCGTGAGTGAGCCGATGACCGCGACGAGGAGTAGGCTCCCTGTGGTTTGTTGACAATTCTTGCCAGTGGTGTAGCCTCCATTTCCAACTTCCCCGGGAGGCACCCATGGCAAAGCCCACTCGAAACTTCTCACTCACCCCCGAGCTGGAGCGGTACGTCGCTCAGAAGCTGAAATCCGGCCTTTACAGCACCGCGAGCGAAGTCATCCGCGAAGCTCTGCGTTCCCAGATGGAGCGTGAGAGCCTGAACCAATCGCGAATCGAGCAGCTTCGAAAGGACATCCAGGTGGGTCTCGACCAACTCGCAAGAGGCGAAGGGATCGACGGCGAGAAGGCGATTGCCCGAATACTCGCGAAGACGCGGGGACGACGGCGCTCGAAAAGGGCGTGAAGCCCTATCTCGTATCGCCTGAGGCCGAAGCGGACCTCGATTCCATCCACGACTTCATCGCTGCGGATGACCCGGATGCCGCGCGACGTGTGATTCTCGAGATCCGTGACGCGGTACGCCGGCTCGCCGAGATGCCTCATCTCGGCCACGAGCGCAAAGACATCACCGATCAGCCCGTCCGATTCTGGCCGGTCTACACTTATCTGATCGTGTATCGACCGGAGTCTCGGCCGCTCGAGATCGCGCGAGTCGTGAGCGGCTACCGCAATCTGGCACAGCATCTCAGCGGCTTGTGAGGAGGGAATGGTGGCGCTCAGTTCGCCATATTGATCGCGGCGAGCGCCACGACGATCTCGAGGTCCTTCTTGCTGCGCACGTCGATTCGGACGGCGCGGCCTTCGGCGAACTTGGGCGCACGATCGATGAGGTCGAGCACGGTTTTCGGAAGCCGGCTCGCGCGCGCCGAGGCGCCGGCATCTTCGCGCAGAGCGAACGAGGCCACGACGGTGCCCGCGCACGGAATCAAGTACACGACGGTTTTCTTCTTCTGCGTCAGGCGAAGAAGCCAGCCGTGCGACTTGCCGGAGTAGCTCCACTTCTCGTCGAGCGGCGCGAACTCGGCCGCGAGACGATCGCGTAGCGCGTCCCACAGAGCGCTCGCCTTGCCCAGAACTTGCTCGAGATCGCGATCGTCCGGCGGCGAGCCCTTTTCGAGAAACGCGCTCGGTGCCATCGCTGCTCCTCTCCTCGTCGTGAAAGCCGGCGACCGATCGAAAGTGTCGAGTCGTTCACCGTCGCGGGCAGGCTACGCCTGGTTTCAGGCGAATGCGAATGCTGAGTTTTTCCGATACCCAGTGTATGGTGTGGGACCCTTTTCGAGGCCACATTTGGCCGCGAGGCTGCGGAACGCCCGTACAAGGCGAGTTCGCATGGGGCCTTTCGAGGCGCCGACCGGGGACGTTCGGCGCCCAACCGATCGAGTTCGAATCGAGGATCTCACGGAGGAATGAACCGATGAAGCTGATTGCCGTCGTCGCCGTCCTGTTCGTTGCGTTGAGCATGGTGCTCAGCGCGTGTCGATCCGAGGAGCCGCAAACGATGGACACGCATTCGTCGACTCCCGCGAAGTTCTCGACGTCCGGCTCGACGGCGATGGCGGTTGCGCCCCACGTCAAGACGGACGAAGGAATGTGGACCTTCGACAACCCGCCGACCAAGCTCCTGCAAGACAACTACGGCTTCACGCCGACGAAGGAGTGGCTCGACCACGTTCGCCTCGCATCCGTGCGCTTCAACGACGGCGGCTCGGGATCGTTCGTGTCGGCGAACGGACTCGTGATGACGAACCATCACGTCGCTTCGGGCCAGCTCCAGAAGGTCAGCACGAAGGAGCAGAACTACTTGATGGACGGCTTCTACGCGCGCAACGCGGCCGACGAGATCAAGTGCCCCGACCTCGAGCTGAACGTGCTCGTGTCGATGGAAGACGTGACGTCGCGCGTCAACGCGGCCGTGAAGCCGGGCGCGTCCGAGAAGGACGCGAACGATCAGCGCAAGGCCGAGATGTCGCGCATCGAGAAGGAATCGACCGACAAGACCGGCTTCCGCAGCGACGTCATCAAGCTCTACGAAGGCGGCGAGTACCAGCTCTATCGCTTCAAGAAGTACACCGACGTCCGCATCGTGTTCGCGCCCGAGGGGCAGATCGCGTTCTACGGCGGCGACCCGGACAACTTCACGTTCCCGCGCTACGACCTCGATTGCGCTTTCTTTCGCGTCTACGAAAACGACCAGCCCGTGCATCCGGAGCACTACTTCAAGTGGAGCGAAAACGGCGCCGCGGACGGCGACCTCGTCTTCGTCTCGGGCAACCCGGGCTCGACCGATCGTCTGCAGACGATGGCGCAGCACGAGATGGCTCGTGACCTCCAATATCCGCTGCAGATGAAATCATTCCTTCGTCGCAAGGCGCTCCTGCACAAGTTCTCGGACGTCGGCCCGGAGAATGCCCGGCGCGCGAAGAACCAGCTCTTCGGGATCGAGAACACGGTGAAGGCGCGCGGCGCCGAATTCACGTGGCTCCAGAACGACGCCTTCATGGCATCGCTTGCCGCCAACGAAAAGGCGACGCGCGACAGCGTCGCCGCCGACTCCCAGCTCTCGAAGATCTGCGGCAACGCGTGGGACGGGATCGCGGCGGCCGAGAAGCTCCACGCCACGTTCTTCAAGCGGCAGTCGTTCTCGGCCTTCCGCGGCACTCGCTTCATGGCGATCGCGGGACAGATCGTTCGATACGTCGCCGAAACGAAGAAGCCGAACGACGAGCGCTTCCCCGAGTACCGCGACTCGGCGCTCGAGTCGCTGCAGTTCGCGCTGCTCTCGCCGGCGCCGATCTACAAGGACCTCGAGGAAACGACGTTCACCGACTCGCTGGCCGAAACGATCGAAGCCCTCGGCAACGACGATCCGTTCGTGAAGGCCGTGCTCGCCGGACGAACGCCCGCGCAGGTCGCGCACGATGCCGTCGAGGGAACGAAGCTCGACGACGTCGCCGTTCGCAAGGCGCTGCTCGACGGCGGCCAGGCTGCGGTCGACGCATCGACCGACCCGATGATCGTGCTCGCGAGAAAGATCGACCCGATCGCTCGCCAGCTGCGCAAGAAGTACGAGGACGAGGTCGAGAGCGCGATCACGCAGAACTCGGCGAAGATCGCGCAGGCGCGGTTCAAGATCTACGGCAAGTCGGTCTACCCCGACGCGACGTTTTCGCTGCGGCTCTCGTACGGCCACGTCGCCGGGTATCCGTGCAACGGAACGATGGCGCCGCCAATGACGACGTTCTACGGCCTTTACGATCGCGCCGCGTCGTTCGGCAACAAGGGCGATTTCGCGCTGCCGAAGCGCTTCGCCGATCGCAAGGAGTCGCTCGACCTCACGACGCCGTTCAACTTCGTGTGCACGTGCGACATCATCGGCGGCAACTCCGGAAGCCCGGTGATCAACCGCAATGCCGAGATCGTCGGCCTCATCTTCGACGGCAACATCGACAGCCTCGTCGGGCGCTTCGGCTACGAGAACGAGCGCTCGCGCGCCGTCGCCGTTCACTCGCGCGCGATGACCGAATCGATCCGCGCGGTCTACGACGCAAAAGACCTCGCGGACGAACTGCTCGGGACCGGCAAAGCGCAGTAAGCGCCATGGCGTCGGAGCAGCGGACCGGCCTGGCGCGGTTGAATCGGCTGCTCGCGGCCGACGGCCGCTGCTTCGACGTCGCGATCGATCACGGTTTCTTCGACGAGCCGAGCTTCCTCGCGGGCATCGAGGACATGCGCGAGGCCGTGTCGCGCATCGCCCTGGCCGCGCCCGACGCCATGCAGCTCTCGCCGGGGATGGCGCCCCACCTCCAAGAGCGGCCGGGCGCGAAGCCCGCGCTCGTCCTGCGCACCGACGTGGCGAACGTGTACGGCCGGCCGCTTCCCTCACATCTGTGGAGCGTGCTCGTCGACGAACCCGTCGAAAGCGCGCTGCGACTCGACGCCGCGTGCGTCGTCGTGAACTTGCTCCAACTCCCGAATGAATCGGCACTGCACGAACAGTGCTTGCGCAACGTCGCGCGCCTTCGCGCCGATTGCACGCGCTTCGGCATGCCGCTCATGGTCGAACCGCTCGTGATGAAGGGGAGCGGCGACGCGGGTTACGCGGTCGACGGCGACGCGAAAAAGATCACCGCGCTCGTGAGACAAGCCGTGGAGCTCGGCGCCGACGTCATCAAGGCCGATCCGACCGACGACCTCGCGGCGTTTCGCGAGGTCGTGCGCACCGCCGCGGGCGTGCCCGTGCTCGTTCGCGGTGGCGGGCGCGCGGCCGAGATCGAGATCTTCCGCCGCACGCACGAGCTGATGCGCCAGGGTGCGAGCGGCATCGTCTACGGTCGAAACGTCATCCAGCATCCAAAGCCCGCGGCGATGACGCGCGCGTTCATGGCGATCGTGCACGACGGCGCGACGCCCGACGCCGCGGCGAAGATGCTCGCGGGCTGATCCGTGGCGACGCGCGTCGTTCGCTTCGGCGTGATCGGCTGCGGGCTCATGGGGCGCGAGTTCGCGTCCGCGGCCGCGCGTTGGCATCACCTCGTCGGCCTCGACTTCCGCCCGCAGATCGTCGCCGCATGCGACCCCGAACCCGCCGCATTGAAGTGGTTCGAAGAGGCGGTGCCGGGCGTGCGCGTCGCGAGCGACTGGCGGCGCGTGCTCGACGATCGCGAGGTCGAGGCCGTCTACGTCGCGATCCCCCACCACCTCCACCGCGAGGTCTACGTCGCGGCGATCGACGCGGGCAAGCACCTCCTCGGCGAGAAGCCGTTCGGCATCGATGCCGCCGCCAACGCCGAGATCCTCGCACGCGCCGCCGCGAAGCCCGACGTGCTCGTGCGCTGCTCGTCCGAGTTCCCGTTCTTCCCCGGCATGCAGCGCATCGTGCGCGCCATTCGCGAGAAGCGCTTCGGCCGCATCCTCGACGTGCGGAGCGGCCTCCTCCACTCGAGCGACCTCGACCCCGACAAGCCGATCAACTGGAAGCGGGTCGTCGCGACGAACGGCGAGTCGGGATGCATGGGCGACCTCGGCATGCACGCGCTGCACGTGCCGCTGCGCGCGGGCTGGTTCCCCGCCGACCTGCGCGCCGTGCTGACGAAGATCGTGACGACGCGGCCCGATCGCAGCGGCTCGCGCGTTCCGTGCGAGACGTGGGACAACGCCGTGCTCGCGTGTCGCGTCGGCCGCGCGCAGAGCGACGAGTTCCCGATGATCGTCGAAACGAAGCGCATCTCGCCCGGCGACGTGAACACGCTCTACCTCGAGATCGCCGGCACCGACCTGTCGATGCGCTTCACGACGCGGCGGCCGCGGACGATCGAGTCGCTGCCCTATCGCCGAGGCGAGCCGCAGGCGTGGCACGTCGCGGACCTCGGCTACGCGAGCGCCTACCCCGCGATCACGGGCGCGATCTTCGAGTTCGGCTTCCCCGACGCGATCCTCCAGATGTGGGCTGCGTTCTGCGACGAACTCGTTCACGGCGCCGCCGGCATGCGCCAGCCGTTCACGTGCGCGACGCCCGACGAGACGCGCCAATGCCACGCGATCTTCGCAGCCGCGCTCGAGTCTCAGAAGACCGGCGCGACCGTGAAGACAGGAATCTGGTAGAAGTCACAGACGACACGCGTCGCGCCCTCTCAGGATCTGACGAGCGATCACCACGCAGCCGAGCACTCGCCGACAGAAGACTCGCGCGCATCAGCCGTCGCCACTCGTGCCGTTCCATCGAGCCGAAACGGATAGGGTTCACACTTCACACGCAGTCGGCGGAGTAGTGAGATGGGAGCCGTTCGACGTGACGCCTGGACAGTCGAATGAAACGATTGGCTCAACAGTTGGTTACTTTCCGAATCCGGTTTCGCCCATTGGTGAACTGCGATTCTGCGAAGCAACAGGAGACAGCGATGAATCCTCAATTCGATGAGATCGCGGTTCTAAAACAACGTGTCCTTGGCATAGAGCGGGAGAATCGACGCTTCAAGACCGCAGCGGGCGCCGGCGTTGGACTCTTGGCTATCCTTCTGCTGAGTGGCCAATCGTGGCGACAAGATGGCGTTTTGCAAGCCCGCGAGCTGTCGCTCACCGACGCTGCAGGCAAGACGTGCATGAAGCTGTCCGTAGACGAGCACGGCCGCCCGCAGATTGCGTTATCTGATTCACGGGGGATGCGTCGCCTGAGCATCGCCCTCTCCGACAAAGGTGAACCGTCAGTGGGATTTGCTCGAGACAACGGTGCACTTGGATTGCTACTCGATCTGCCGGACAACGGCGGCCCGACCGTTGAGCTACGGCAGCGAACTGGGGAACCGCGGGCGACTCTCGAACTCCTCGAGGATGGCACACCCAAGCTGCATCTCGTCGATGACGAGGGCTTGGGCGGAATCTTGGCTCTCGCAGACGCCAACAGGTCGTCGCTCCAGATTTGGGATCGTCGAGGCG
>JACOTG010000100.1 GCA_016178505.1 Planctomycetota bacterium | reverse complement strand
GCGGACTTCCGCATCGCTCTCGGTCCATCGAGACTCCGCTCGAGCCTTCTCACTCGAATCGTCGAGACCCCCGACGGCGGATTCCGGTTCGAAGGCCGCGGATTCGGGCACGGCGTCGGACTCTGCCAGCAAGGTGCGAAAACGATGGCCGCGCGCGGGTACTCGGCCGAAGCGATCCTGCTCCACTACTTTCCGGGCTCCGAGATCCGCAAACTCTACGGATGAGCGACGCGGAGACCTCGTCGCCTCTGCGCTTCAGTCTGCTCGCCGCGGACGCCGGAAGTCGGGCGCGCCGCGGACGACTCGCAACTCCGCACGGCACGGTGGACACACCGGCGTTCATGCCGGTGGGAACTGCGGCAACGGTCAAAGGCCTGACGGTCGAGCATCTCGAGGAGTCGGGCGCTCAAATGATCCTCGCAAACGCCTACCATCTGCATCTCCGTCCTGGCGAAGCTCTCGTCAAAGCACATGGCGGGCTGCATCGGTTCATGGGATGGGACGGCCCGATCCTCACCGACAGCGGCGGATTCCAGGTTTTCTCGTTGGCCGCGTCGAGCCGCATCGAAGAGTCGGGAGTCACGTTTCGCTCCCACATCGACGGCTCGCTCGTCGAGCTGACGCCCGAGCGCTCGATGAAGGTTCAGAACGATCTCGGCGCCGATCTCATCATGGCGTTCGACGAGTGTCCCGCGAACCCATGCACGATCGACGTCGCGCGGGCGGCTGCGGAGCGCACGGTGCGGTGGGCCGAACGCTGCCTTGCGGCCCACGGCAACCCGGCGCAAGCGCTGCTCGGGATCGTGCAAGGCGGAGTCCATCCCGAGGTGCGCGAGTGGTGCGCCACGAGGATCGTCGAGCTCGGCTTTCCGGCGTACGCCGTCGGTGGCATGGCCGTCGGCGAGGCGCCCGAAGAAACGCGGCGCAACGTCTCCGTGACCACGGCGCTTCTCCCCGAAGATCGCCCGCGCTACCTCATGGGGATGGGAAAGCCGGACGACATCCTCGACGCGATCGGCCGCGGCATCGACCTGTTCGACTGCGTGCTCCCCACGCGCTGCGGGCGCAACGCTCTCGCGTTCACGCGGACGGGGACGCTGAAGATGCGAAACGCCGAGCATCGGGGGTCGCTCTTGCCGCTCGACGCCGAGTGCCAGTGCCCGACCTGCCGCCGCTACACGCGCGCGTACCTGCGCCACCTCTTCGTCGCCGACGAGATGCTGGGTCCAACGTTGCTCTCACTGCACAACGTCTGCTTCTATCAGGACCTCGTCCGCGACGCGCGCGACGCGATCGAGCGCGGCACGTTCGGGCCGTGGAGCGATGCGTTTCGGCGACGATTGGCGCCCGCGTCGGAAGCGACGAGCCCCGAGCCGAACGATCCGGTGCGCTGAGACCGCGACACAGCTACCGAATCTCGTCCATGCCCAACCAGCGGCCGAGTCGGCTCACCTCTCGCCAGCCGAATCGTCCGGTGTCCGAGTCGACGCATTACTTCGCCGACACGACCTCCAACTCGCGGACCACGACGAGGCGCGTGTCGAGGTCGGGCTTGCGAACGATGTCGCCCGCGACGACCACTTGCTTCTCGACGAAATCGCCGAGGTCGTACTTCGTGCTCTCGAGGTAGCACAGGGTGGTGCCGCCCTTGACGAGCCGAAACGAGGGCGACGATTTGTCGCCGAGGTTGACGTTGAGCTTCGGTTGGCGAACGAGCCAGCCGATTTCGAGCTGCTTCTGCTCTTTGTGCTCGACGACGCGCTTCAGGCCCTCGAGTTCTTCGTCGTACTTCTTGCTCGCATCGGCCAGCTCCGACTTCAACTTGTCGCCGACTCCCTTCGCCTGGTTCAGTTCCTCGCGGAGCTTCTGCAGCCGGCCGATCTCTGCGATGCGCGAGTTGACGGTTTCGCGAAGGCTCGCATCCTGCGTCGAGGTCTTGACCTGATCATAGAGCGCGAGTGCTGGAGCGTAGTCCGGGTTCGTCTTCGCGTTTTCCACGGCGACCTGGTCTTCGGCAGCTTGGAAGCTCTTGTGGATTTCCTTTTCCCGGCTCGCGGTTTCAGAGGCCTTCTTGGCTTCCGCTCGCTTGGATTCGTAGCGACGCTCGGCTTCTGCAGTCAGCCGATTCAGCTCCGCGCTGAACGACGACTCGGGGCCGAGGTTCTTCACGAACTGACCGGAGACCCAGACCGGCAGGTCCGGCGGCGCCGCGACTTCGACCCACTCGTCCGATTCGGAAACGAAACGCATCTTCGTCCCCTTGTCGAGCTGAGCGAGTGGGAACTGCTTCGACGACGGCGCCGGGCGCAAGTTCACGTGGTCGGCATTCAGGGTCACGAATCCGTCGCCGCCCTGCTCCGCATACGGCTTCGAGACCCAGCACGTGTAGCCGAGGGGAACGCGGACCTTCATCCAGCCCGCGGACTCGGACAAGATGACGACCTTCTCGCCCTTGTCGAGCTTGCGCAGGCTCCACGCGGACTCCGAGTTCTGAGCGCGCAAGTTGACCGATTCGCCGGTGATCTCACCGACGGACGGCGATGCGGCGCCGTCTTGCGGATGGCCCGCCGCCGGTCGTGCGATCACGACCGCTCCGAACATCGCAACGCAGAAACCGAACGATCGAATCCCGCTCATCACAGATTCCTCCCCGATATGCCCTTCGATTGAAGCCGGCGGTGGCTCGACAGGATGCGGACGGAGAAAGTCCGCGGAGCTCCAGCGCCGGAAACACTCGAACGTGAAGACATGAACCGCCCGATCGAAGCACGTTGGCTTCGTCCCCAGGAACCGCAAGAAATCGGGGGCGCATCCTACCACGATGCCGCGCATCGTCAATCGCATGCTCGACGCAAGTCGATCAGCGCTTGCGAGTTCGTCCCCCCCGGCGATGATCCTTGGGCTTGGCGCTCGGAGCTCGTGCGGGCTTCGAACTCGCGCTTCGAATGACGTTGCGAGCCGGATCGATCGCGCGGCGGGCGGCGTCGGCGACGGCGTCCATCACGTCGCGAATCGACGCCCCGCTCTTTTCCGCCAGCTGGCGGCAGTCGTCGTACTCGGGCGCTCGCACCTCGACATCGCCGAGGCGCCCGATCTTCACGCGCGCCGGACCATACGCGGTCTCCACCGTCCGCCAGTCCCGACGAAGCGTCGTCCGGTCGCACTCGTGGCGGCGAATGCCGAACGTCGGAGTTTCGCGGAAGAGGATGGCTTCCGTCTCCGCGATGCGATGGAGCTCCACGATGACGGAGAGCTTCACGCCGAGCCGGCCCTTTTTCATCTGGATCGGTTCCGCGAACGCATCGAGCGCGCCCGATTCCAGGAGCCGTTCCATCGCGTGCGCGATCACTTGAGGCGACGCATCGTCGAGGTTCGTCTCGAGGACGGCCACGCGGGACGATGCCGCTTCGAGCAGCTCGCTCTCGGTTCCCACGACGACCCGCAGCACGTTCGGGCGATCGGGCGTGTCCCGATCGCCCGCGCCGAAGCCGGCGCGTTCGATGCGCAGTCGCGGCTGCGCGTCGAAGTCGGTGACGAGCGCAGCCAGGATCGCCGCCCCCGTCGGGGTCACGCGCTCGCCGGTGCCGGCGCCAAATCGCACGTGTGCGCCGTGGAGGAGGTTCACGACGGCGGGGGCTGGAACCGGCAGTCGCCCGTGTTGGCACTCGACCTCGCCGCTCCCGAGCGGAATCTCCGACGCGAAGAAGCGATCAACTCCGAGCAGGGTGAAACCGATGGCCGTCCCGACGACGTCGACGATGGCATCGACGGCGCCCACTTCGTGGAAAATCACGTCGGCGACGGTCGTCCCGTGCACGCGCGCCTCGGCCTCTCCGAGTCGCTTGAAGATCGACGTGGCCCGATCGCGAGCGAGTGGATTCAATCGGCTCCGTGCAAGGAGGTCCAGGATCGATCGAAGCGAGCGCCCGTGCTCGTGCGAATGTCCGTGCTCATTCTCGTGACCGTGCGCGCCCGGATGTTCGTGGCCGTGGGAGTGCTCGTGATCGTGGGGGTGCTCATGCTCGTGGCCGTGCGCATGCTCGTGGCCGTGACCGTGCTGGGGCCCCTGGATGAGGACGTGCGATCCGCCCGCTTCACGCCCTTGGTGCACGTGGCCATGGCTGATCGCGACTTCCGACCCGCGATCGCCGGCGACGCGAACGATCGCCTTCGTCGCCGAGATGACGCCGCGGGTCACGCGCGCCGAATCGATGGAGTAGCTACCGGCGGGAAGATCGACCTTGCCGAGCTCCCGCCGAAGATCGTCGAGCGGCAGCCCGCAATCGAGGAGGGCACCCAGGAACATGTCGCCGCTCGCACCGGAAACGCAGTCGATGAATGCCGCGCGCCTCGTCGAACCCATCTCGGAAGTCTCCCGTTTCTGAGTGTCGTCGAATTCGATTCCCAAGCATCGGACGCGTTCGCGTCGCTTGCCGCCACGCCGGAAATCAAGCCGGCGTCGGGGACGAGCCCTCGACGCCGGCGTGCGTGAGTCCGTGAGTCGACTGTCGGTTCGGATCCTGTCGCTAGTTCTTGTTCGAGTCGGCGTCTTCCTTCGGCGCATCGCCGCCGGCCTCCGGCTTGGCATCGCCTTCGGCCTTCTTGCCCGACAGCACGTCCGCAGGCGTCTTGTGCGCCGCGTAGACCATCAAGCGCTTCTCGGGTGAGAGGTTCGCGACGCGCAGACCATCACCCGCGGCGCTCGCGACGGCCGCATCGGCGTCCGCGAGTGCGGACGCGAGCGACTGCACCACCTCTTCCGGAGCCGGGCTCGAGCCCCAAATCTGACCGAGCGAGCGCGCGGCAGCCGCGCGAACCGGCGCCGCGATCGAAGCGTCGCCGATCATTCGGCGCAACTCGTCGGACGTGGCGACGTCACGAGAAGTCGCCAGCCCGCCGAGCGCCACGAGGAGCGGGGTTCGAATCTCGTCCTTCTTGGCGAGCATCTGGCCGATCCGCTTGATGTCTTCGGGAGCCAACGGATACTGCGCGCGAGCTTCCGGCGACGCCGAGATCGCCGCGAGCGCCTCCGCCGCCTTCACCGCGACCGCGTCGGCCTGCTGGCGTGCGGGATTCGTTTCGGGCCCGAGCATCGCTCGAATCGCATCGGCGACTTCGCCGCCGGTGACCGGAAGGGGCCACGGCTTCACGCCCTTCACCTTGTCGCCCCACATCGACTTCAACTTCTCGAGGTCCTTCGCATCGGAAACCAGCAGCACGGGCACGTCCTTCGTTCGATAGTCGTCGTGCAACTCGCGCACGACGCGATCGGCCGTGATGTCCTGGATCTCGGCGCGGAGAATGACGAGATCGGGAGGCGCGCTTCGCTTCGTTCGGACGAGGCCTCGAAGGCCGCCCTTTTCGCCGACCGCGAAGAAACCCTGATCGGTGAGCAAGCCGACGAGATTGCGGCGCGCATCGTCGTCCGGATCGATGACGAGGACGTGACGGACCGCCGACTGGTCCACGGCGTCGATCAGGATCTTCACGGTCGTCGCGGGATCGTCCGTGGTTTGACCCCGGCCCGTGGACGCGGTGACCGCCGCGATCGCGGATTTGATGGCATCGAGTCCCTGCGCCTCGTTGGTGCCCAGCGCTTCTGCCGCTCCGGCCTGACCGACCGCATCGTTGTCCGCCTTTGCCGTCTCGATCGCGCGCTCGATCGCATCGGTCCCCATGGCGCGCGCGAGGTTCGAGTCGTTCGCCAGCGAGACGTTCACCATCGAAGCGACGTGCGCTTGACTGACGAGCGCACGCACGAGCCAGGCTCGCGCATCGATCGACGTCGGGCTCGCCGCCAGCGCCTCGTGTGCGGCGTCTTCGGCGAGGCGAAGCCAGTAGAGCTCGCGAGGAACCTCGGACTTCACGAGCCCCTGGTCGGTCCAATTCCAGATCGGCGACGTCATGCCGGCCTGCTTGATCGGGCTCGCGCTCGCGCCGTAATAGCGCGACGCCAGTCCGAGCCAGAGGTCGTGGGCGGATCGACCCGACGCTCCTTCGATTGTCGAAAGCGCTTCGCGAGCGTGCTTTTGCACGGTCGGATCGGGATGCTTCTCGGCGACCGTGGCGAGTGCACCCGCGGAGCGCGGGTCATGCGATTTCTCGAGAATCGTGATCGCGTTCTTGACGATGACGGGGTCGCTGCTCTTCAGGACCGGGAGCAAAGGCAAGACCCCTTCGCTTCCGAGAAGCGACAATGCGTAGCAGATCGTCGCACGCACATCGGTGTCGGGCGACCCGGCGAGCGCCGCGACGAGGGCCGGCACCGAGTACGGGCCCGCTTGGTTGACGAGAGTCGAGACCGCCTTTCGGCGCGCGATGTAATCGTCGCTTCGAAGTTCGAGGACGGCCGCCTTGATCGCAGCCGGATCTTCGCGATGCATCCGCTCGCCGCCGGTCGCGAGCTCGAGGATGCGCTTCGCGATGTTTTCCGCGTCGCCGCCCTTCGCGAGCAGCGAAATCCAAATCCCACTGTCGATGCGATCGCGCAGCTTGTAGGCCTGCTCGGCCGTAGGCTCCTTCGCGAGGAACTCCTTCAGCTTGGCGATCGCCTCGTCGTCCTTGCCGGCGCGGGCGAGCCGCGTGGTTTCGGCGGCGAGCTGATCCAGCTCGTCACCGCCCCCCTCTTGCGCCCATGCGCGAGCGGGCGCGACGCCCGTGAAGGCGGACCCGACGGCGAGCAGTCCACCGAAAGCCAATGATTGGAGTAGCCGGAGAGCGAGTCTCCCTCGACGTGGATCCTTCATCATCTTCTCCTGATGAGCGCACGACACCGGAAAAGGCAACCCTTCTTTCCACTCGGCTCAGGGCCCAGGCGCGGACGAATTCGCCTGAGCCGGCGCCAGCGCGTCGGCGCAACGTCGAGCCGTTCTTCACATCCGGGAAGGCCGCGCCATGCTATCGGGGTCGACTCTTCAAGTCAACGCAACAGCCGCGGGCGGACGGCTTCACAGCCGGATGCGCTCCCCTTCGGCGGCGACTCGAAGGCCCTGGTTTTCGATCCAGCGGCTCGCGGCCGATTCGGGGTCCACCGCCGGATTCGAGTGGTTGAGGTGGACGTAGCGGACGTCCGGATTGCGGCCGACGCGCTTCGATTGCAAGAGCGCCGCGCTCTCCTCGATGCGTGGGTGTGGAACCTCCCGAAGGTCCCGACCGGGAAGCTCGTCTCCCGAGAAGAACGTACCATCGACGTACGCGACATCGACGCGCGCGAGGGTGGCGTCGAGCTCCGGCCAGTCCTCGAGCCGGTCGATGTCCGGAAGCCAAAGGAGACGCCGGCTCGGTCCTTCGATCTCCCACGCGAACGTGTCCGTGTATTCGTCGCGGTGAGGAACTCGGTGCGCGCGCGCCGTGAGACGCGGCGTGAGACGCAGCGCCGTCTCGGGTAGGACGGCGTGCAGCTCGACGTTGCCGAGCCGCACGAGAAGCTCGAACGGCGCGTTCCGTGCGAGGAACTCGGTCATTCGTTGCGATGCGAAAAGAGGAACGCCGCGACTTCCCATCGTCTCCCGGCCGAGCGCGACGAGGCCGACGTAGTGCCCGACGTGAGCGTGCGTGAGGCAGATTCCGTCAACCGGGTTCCTGCCCCAAGAGCGATCGGGCAACTCCGATTGAAGGCGTTCCACTTGCTCGCGAAAGTCGGGCGTCGCGTCGACGAGGAACGCCTTTCCTTCCCTCCGGTCGACGAGACCCAGGCACGCGACGCGACGGCGAAACGCCGGATCGCGACGCGCTCGATCGCACCGATCGCAGTGGCAGGTCGCCTGCGGCAATCCGCCGTCCTGCGCGGTCCCGAGCACGAGCGCGACGACGTCCGCGCCGATTTCCTCGGCATCCCTCGATGTGGCCGTTCCGTGGCATCCCGCGACGAGCATCGCGGCAGCGAGCGCGAGCGCCGGCCTCATCGCGGGGCGAACTCCATGAGATGGAGGCTCATCGGCTCCACGTCGAGTTCGTCATCGTTGGTCGTCGGAACGGAGACGGCCTCCGACTTTCCCCCGAGGTCGAATCGCTCGTGCCCCACGAGATGCCACGCGCCGCCTGGCGCGAGGTCGAATCCGATGCGTCGAGGGGCCCGCCGCGACCGCGAGAGGACAACGGCGGACACTCGCCCGTCCGCACGTTTCACGGCAGCCGCCATCGTTCCATCGGGCGCACGGACAGAGAGACGCGTCCCTCCCGCGAGGCCACGCGCCAGGACCGACATCGCCCGTCCCACGGCCGTCTTCGACACGCTCTCGCCGTCACGCACGAGCACGCCGAAGTGACGCCAGCCCTCGAGGCCGGGAGTTGCGATGGGCTCGACGCACAGGGTGTGCACGACGACGATCGGGATATGGGCGTCCCACGCCTCGAGCCACGTCGCGGCGACGAACAGCGCCGCGCGCGGCGAGGAGTTCTCGGCGGAAAAGCCCCGGTCCTTCGTGTGGAATCCGGCGTTGGTCTCGGTGAGCGCCACGTCGATCGCACGGCTCGGCGCTACCCGTCGCGCGATCTCGCGAATTCCGTCGACCGCTTGTCGCAGCGCCCGAGGCGCGTCGAGGAGCCGTTCGTCGTCGGGTTCACTCTCCGGTCCGTAGAAGTGGACCGTCACGAAATCGATGCGATCGCCGCAAGTCTTCAACAACGTCTCGTTCCACGCGGGAGGCAAGGCGCCATTGTTCACCGCGGCGCGGTCCACGTCGCCGGCGCCCGTCGCGTCCCGGTGCCCGGCGGCGATGAGGCGGATGGAGGAATCGACGGCCCGCATGGCGTCGGCGAACGCACCAAACCGCGCCGCGTACTCGGCGACCGTGCATCCGAACCGCTTCATGTCCGTCTCGTTGCCAATCTCAAAAAGCCCGACCGAGTACGGCGCGGCGTGCCCGTTTCTCGCTCGGCGTGCGGCCCACTCGCCCACGGTCCCCCAATCACGGCCGCGGGCATCGCGGCCGAGCGCACGGCGATCGCCCTCGCGCCCGTTCAGGTACGCGACCCACGCCGCGGCTTCTTCCGGTGAACCCTCCGCGTACGCGACGACGATGAGCGGCACGGCGCCAACGTCGCGGCAAAACTCGAGGAACTCGTCGGTACCGAACTCGACGATCTCCGTTTCGTCCTTCGTGAACGCATTGGCGATCGGCTTGCGCTCCGAGATCGGGCCGATCGCCCGATCGAAGTGGTAGAGATGCGACAGGGTGCCGCCCGGGTGGCGAAGGCATCGAACGCCTAGATCTCGAGCCGCGGAAACGAACGCCGGTCGCACGCGATGCGTTGCCGAATCCCACACGCCCTGCGCACCGCCCGGCCAAATGGAGTTGAATCCGAAGAGCGTGTCGGGAACGGGTGAGCCGCTTGCGATCTGGATGGCGACGCGATTGCTCGAAGACGAGGGAGGGCGTTTCGCACACGAGACGAAGCCGATGCACGACCCGGCGAGCGCGACCAGCAACGCGAATCTCACGATGCGGGAGGATACGGCATCACGCCCGGTGCCGAAAAGGTGCGAGTTCGTGAGCGGAGCGTGGATCAGCGCGAAGGAGGCGTCGCGCTGCCCAGGTGCGGACCGAGGACGCGGTCCAACTCTTGCCGGAGCACGGAGGGCTCCACCGGCTTCTGAAGCACACCCCGTGCGCCGAGCCGGACGGCGTCGCGCGCATCGCGTAGGGGAAGTGCGGTGAGGACGATCACGGGGGGCGCGACGACGCGGGAGTGCAGCTCCTCGAGCACTTCGATGCCGCTCATGCCGGGCAAGAGGAGATCGAGGAGGATCACGTCGGCTCGCACCGCCTCCAACGCGGCCAGCCCGTCCCGGCCCGTGGCCACCGAGACGACGCGAAGCCCCCACGACTCCAGACGCTTCGAAAGCGTGACGACGATGTCCGCCTCGTCCTCGACGAGGAGGACGGTCTTCGGAGTCACGGTGCGCTTCATGGTGCTTTCACCGGCGGTGAGTTCGACCTCGGGAGACGAATGACGAATCGGCTACCGCCCTCGGCGCTTTCTTCGACGCGAACGCTGCCTCCGTGGCTCCGAACGATCTCCCGCGTCAACGTCAGTCCGAGGCCCAGTCCTCCATGCTTCCGAGTCAGTGCAGGGTCGAGCTGTCGGAACTTTTCGAAGACGCGTCGACGTGCCCGTGCGGGGATGCCGGCACCGGTGTCTTCCACGACCATTTCCACGAAGTCGGCATCGCCGCCGGTGTGGACCCGCACGGTTCCGCCGGCTGGGGTGAACTTCAGCGCGTTGTCGAGAAGCGCGTCGAGGACGTGACCGATTCGATCGCCGTCGATCTCTGCGACGAACGGGCGCGACGGGGACGGAACGAATCGAACGCCCTTCTCCGCAAACCGCGATGCCCAGCGAGCCGCCGCCGCCGCCGTGACGTCGGAAAGATCGAGGCGGGCCCGAAGGAGGACGATGCGGTCCTGTTCCACGTCTGCGAGGTCGAGGAGCTGGTTCACGACGCTCGTCAGTCGCGCTAGGTTTCGCGACGCCATCTCGAGGGAGCGTCGCTGCTCGTCGGTCACGGAACCCACGACTCCATCGGCGACCAGGGAGACGGCTTCGCGACTGCTCGTGAGCGGCGTGCGAAGTTCGTGAGACGTCAGCGAGACGAACTCGCTTTGTCGGTCGGAAATCTGGCGCTCGACGTTGCTCTCGATTTCGCGGGTGAGTGCGGCGATCAGCCCTTCGATCCCGCCAGCGCATCCGCACCGGAGATCGACGACCACGGCGTTGCCGCTGCATTCGACGATTCGAGCCGACGTCCGAGCCCGTGATCGAGGCTTGCCCGCTCTCTTGGCCGGCTCGAGAGCCACCGTCGCGAAGCGTCGAAGCGTCCTCGCCAGGTCCTTCGCTGCGGTGCCGCCACCGAGCAGCGTGACTCGGAGACGCTTTGCCTTCGGACGCTTCTTCACAAGCCGGTCCTCTGTTTACGGTCCAGGGTTTGGCCCTGCCGTCGACCGTTTTCGTCTTTCGGTTCGGACAAGAGATTGCCCATTCTCTCGATGCGACTCACTCGTCGCACCTCTTCTATCGAGTGACTCCCATTCCGACTTAATACGCTGCGCCGATTCGCTTCGGAGGGCCTTTACCTTTTCGGATCGATCTGTCGATACAGAACGTGCCGCGCAAGACGGAACCAGTCGTGCGGCGCGCCGGCGAGCTCGGGACCCTCGGGTCGCGAGAAATTCGATGCGCTTCGTAACGCGAAAAGGAGTGGTCACACATGGCGCCGAACTTCCGAGAGCAGGGCTCGGGACAATCGTCCGGCCTCCCTTCGACCGCGGCGACGCCGGACAACGCGATGCATCAGGTCCTCGAGAACATTCCGTTTCCTGCGATCTTCGTTTCCGACGGCTCCCTGATCGCGACCGCAAACCGTGCCGCGTGTGTCCTCCTGGGACTCGCCGCTCCGTCGACGAGCGCAACGGCGACGATCCTCGCCGCCTTGAGTGCGGACGCCGCCACGCTCGCGACCGGATCGCCGCTGACCTGGGAGACGACGATCAACGGCGAGCCACGATTGCACCTCCGCGTCACGGCGTCGCCCTTCCTCGATCGAACGGGCACACGGATCGGCGCTTTTCTCACGATCATCGACGTCACCGCCGAGCGCGATACGACCGACCTGCAAGGCTCGTTCGTGTCGACGGTGGCGCACGAACTGCGCACGCCGCTCGCAGCGCTCAGGGGATTCATGGACAACCTGCGCGACGGGATCGAAGGTCCGCTCAACCCGGGACAGCGCGAATGCGTCGCGCGCATGCACCGCATTTCCGAGCGCTTGATCGGCCTTCTCGACGGACTGCTCAAGCTATCCAAGCTGCAGTCCGGAATGGCGCCCTGCACGATCGAGCAGACCGACATCGCCGCGATCGTCGGTGAGTCCGTGCTGCCGTTCCAGAGGGAAGCCGCGGAGCGCGGACTGCGTCTGAAAGCGCTCGTCGCCGCTTCGTTGCCCGAGATCCATTCGGACGGTGATCGGATCATCCAGGTCCTCACCAACCTCATCTCGAACGCGATCAAGTACACGCCTCGCGGCGGCGAAGTGACGGTGCGCGCAGGCTCGTTGCGCGAGGGAGCGCAGCGAGCGATGGAGCGACTCGGCGCCGCGTCGACACCGATCAAGGCGGCCGAGTGGATCCAGATCTCGGTCGAAGACGACGGCGAAGGGATCTCGGGCGAGGAGATCGACCGAATCTTCGATCCTTTCTATCAGGCCCGATCGGCGGACGGACGTCGCTCGAGTGTCGCGGGAGTCGGACTGGGTCTCGCCATCTGCAAGGAGATCCTGCGCGGCCTCCAAGGTCACATCTTCGTCGAGAGCACGCTCGGCAAGGGCACCAGCTTCACGTTCGTACTGCCGCTGCGACTGCAACCGACGACGAATGCCACCACGCCGCCGGCGTCGAGTGGGAGCTCCGTAGCGGGCAAGGAGAGCGCTCATGTCGGACGCGGCTAAGAAGCGAGTCTTGATCGTCGAGGACGAGCCGGACACCGCGCTTCTCCTGCGCCGGCGTCTCGAGGCCGAAGGCTTCCAAGTTCTCAATGGCACCGACGGACTCGAAGGGCTGAACGTTGCGCGCCGCGAAAAGCCCGACTGCATCGTGCTCGACCTGATGCTGCCACGCATGGATGGATTCAAGGTGTGCAGCATGCTCAAGCTCGACAGTCGATTTCGACCCATACCGATCATCATGCTCACGGCGCGGGCCCATGCCGAAGACCGCAAGCGAGCGCTCGATGTCGGCGCCGACGTGTTCCTGACCAAGCCGTGCGACATGAAACAGCTCGCGATGAAGATCCGCGAGTTGGTGAACGTGGGCTCTCCGCCCGTGTCGTGAGGACCCCATCGAGCGATCGAGAGTTGGACCCTGTGATGCCGTGTGCGCCCGAGCGCCGGCGCGAAGTTTCCGGACGTGAGTCGCCTGAACGACGTCGACCGAACACCGATCGAAGAACGAGGAGTGACGAGAGACCAATGCCGAGGACGAAGACACGCATCGGCGAGCTTCTCCTGCGCGAGGGCATCGTGTCGCCGCCCCAGCTCGAGCTGGCGCTCGACCGACAGCGCAAGGAAGGCGGTCCACTCGGTCAGAAGCTCGTTTCGATGGGCGCGATCACCAAGGATCGACTGGCGGAAGCGCTCAGCGAGCACTTCGGCGTCGCCTGTGTCGACCTTCGTTCCACGCGCATCGAGCCTGGCCTCCGCGAGACGATTCCGTACGAGCTGGCGAAGCGATGGAGAGCGCTCCCGCTCTTCCGAACCGGTGACTCGCTGATGGTCGCGCTCGCCGATCCGGACGACGTTCGAGCCGTCGATGCGATCGAGGCTCACGTCGGCAGCCGCATCGACGTTTGCTTCGCGCACGAGGACGATCTCTCCGCAGCGATCGATCGCTTCTACGGAGCGAAGGAGCCGCTGCGACACTCGATCGGCACGCTGTCGCAGGAGTTCGCGGCGGTGACGACCGCCGACTTCGAGAAGCCGGCGCCGTCGCGCGGGCCCGTGACCGCGGGCGACGACCGCTCAGCCCCGACCGTGAGGCTCGTGAACCTGCTGCTCGGCGAAGCCGTCGAGCGCGGAGCGTCCGACGTGCACATCGAGCCGCAGCGCGACGGAGTGCGCATCCGTTTCCGCGTGGACGGTCTGCTCGTCGATTCTCCGGCACCGCCGAAGCGCATGCTTCCCGCGGTGGTGTCGCGCATCAAGGTGCTCTCGGACCTCGACATCTCCGAGAGCCGCATTCCGCAAGACGGTCGATTCGCGTTCCGCGCAGGGACGCACGAGGTCGACATTCGGACGTCGGTGATTCCCACGATCTACGGCGAAAACGTCGTGCTGCGGATCATGGACCACGAGAACCGACATGCGGACCTCGACCGAATCGGCCTTTCGCCACACGACAAGCGGCGCCTCGAGGAGATGATCTCTTACCCGCACGGAATGGTGCTCGTCACCGGCCCGACGGGAAGCGGAAAGACGTCGACCCTCTACGCGGCGCTGTCTCGAATCAACTCGATCGATCGCAACATCGTCACGATCGAGGATCCGGTCGAATACCACATCGATCTCGTCCGCCAGATCCAGGTCAACGCGAAAGCGGGGCTCACGTTCGCAAATGGCCTGCGCGCAATCCTGCGCCACGATCCGGACGTGATCATGGTTGGGGAGATCCGCGACCCGGAGACGGCCGACATCGCCGTTCAGTCGGCGCTCACGGGTCACTTGGTCTTCTCGACGCTCCACACGAACGACGGGATCGGGGCGCTCACGCGCCTCGTGGACCTCGGCGTGGAGCCCTTCCTCATCGCCTCGGCCACGGTCGGTGTCGTGGCGCAGAGGCTCGTCCGCGTCCTGTGCCCCGAGTGTCGGGAGCCCATCACATTGGGCCCCGAAGCGGCGGCGGCACTCGACGTGACCACGCCTCCCCCGCTCGGCGCCACCGTGTTTCGGGCGCGGGGTTGTTTGTCCTGCCGCGAGTCGGGGTACCGCGGCCGAGTCGGCATCTTCGAAACCCTGCGGGTCACGCCTCGCCTCCGCGAGTTGTTCCTCGCGAAGGCGTCGCCCGCGAGTCTGCGGGAGGAAGGGGAACGAGACGGAATGCGTCAACTTCGCGACGACGGGGTGGAGAAGGCCCTTCAGGGCGTCACGAGCCTGGAGGAAGTTCTTCGCGTCACTCAGAAAAAGGGATAGTCATCAGTCCGGGAGATTTGAAGGAGAACCAGATGAATCGAGAGCGATCGGGCATCCTGCTCCTCCTCGGCGACGATTCGGAGCGCGAGCGCGCATTGGCTTGGCTCCGAGGTCGCGGATACCGCGTGGAAGCACCTCGCACCGCGGCCGAAGCAACGGCCATGGACACGAGCACTGTCGGCCTCGTCGTCGTGGACCCCACGCTGGAGGCACGACCGGGATTCGAGGGCTGCGCTCGAGTCGGGCGACAGCTCGCTGCAACGACGACCACCCTGTTGATCGGCGCCAATGGCGCCCCCGCCAACGCGGCATGGACTCCCATGCCGACGGTGCGCGGTACGATTCCGCGTCCCATCGACGAGCGAACGCTTCTCAAGACGATCGAGCAGACGTTTGGCGCGTCCAACGATTGCGGTCGCGAGACGCCGCTCACGCTGCTCTTGCGATCCGACGTCGTCCCACTTTCCGAGCTGGAGGCGGCGGCGATTCGGGATGCGCTCCGCAAGCTCGGCGGCAACGTCACGCTCGCCGCGAAGCGTCTCGGCATCGGCCGCACGACCCTCTATCGCAAGGGCAAAAAGTACGGGATTCGCCTGCGCGGTCCCGAGCCCACGACGCCTTCCGCCGTGCGAACCCCGTCGTAAGGGCGTCGCGACGTCACGTTGAAGACGGTGTGACGGGCGGATGCCCACCTTCAAGTACAAGGCCCGGACGCTCCAGGGGGAACCGGTCGCCGGTTCCCTCTGGGCGCCTTCGGAGATCGAGGCGTTTCGAGAAATCGAACGCCTCGGCTTGTTTCCGCTAGGCGTCGATGCGCCCGGATCTCGGCGACGGGACGCAGGGTCGCGCACGGCTACACGCGTCGGCCCGTCCCCGAGAGGCGGCGGCCGCACCGTGCGACGCGACCGCATCGTCTTCACGCGCCAGCTGCTGACCGTCTACCGATCGGGCATCCCACTCGTCGCGGGTCTCTCGATGCTCGCCGAGCAGACGGAGAATCCGAATCTTCGCGCCACGCTCCTGGCTCTGCGAGTCGACGTCGAAGGCGGCTCGACGCTCGCCGACGCGATGTCGCGACATCCGATCTTCTTTCCGGAGATGTACGTCAGCGTCATTCGCGCCGCGGAGGCATCGGGCGCGCTCGAGCAGCTCCTCGGCAAGCTCGCCGATTCGCTCGAGTCCGAGTCCCGGCTCGTCACCGAGATCAAAGGCCAGTTGCGCTATCCCATGTTCGTCGTCGGCGCGCTCGCGTTTGCGTTCGTCGTGATCGTCACGTTCGTCTTGCCGCGCTTGCAGCCGCTTTTCGATCGTTTCGGCTCGGACTTGCCGCTCCCGACCGCAATCCTGGTCGCGTTGAACAATGCGGTGCAGAAGCACGGCCTCGAGGTCGCGGGCGCCGCGCTCGCTCTCGGGGTGTGCATCGCGCTCTGGTGGCGCACGCCGGCCGCGAAAGCCCTCCGAGATCGCGTCGCGCTGAAGCTGCCGCTCGTCGGAAGGGTTTACCGAAAGCTCCTCCTGGCTCGATTCGCATTCACGGTCGGAATCGTTCAGCGTAGCGGCGTCCCGCTTCTCGAGAATCTCGCGATCTCGTCGCGGACCGTGAACAACAACGTTCTCGCGGCCGCCATCCTCGACGTCCAGGAAGCGATTGGCAACGGCGCGTCGCTTTCGAGCGCGATGCGGCAGTGCCCGATCTTCCTTCCGATGGTCGTGCACCTCGCAGAAGTCGGTGAGAAGAGTGGGCAGCTCGACGACATGATGGAGTTCGTGGCGCAACACTTCGACGAGGAAGTTCGTTACGAAGTGAGGAATCTGACGCAGCTCATCGAACCGTTGCTCACGGTCGTGCTCGGCGCGCTCGTGCTCGGACTCGCGCTCGCCATCTTCCTCCCGTATTGGCGCATGCTCGACGCGTTGAAACGATGAGTTCGTTCCTTCGTGGAACGAACGGAGTCAATTCCGTCGAGTCGACTTGCCCGCGGGTGCGAGCGCGATATTCTCCTGACCCATTCTTGTCGATTCACGAAGTGCGGTCGGCAGGCCGATTGGTCGTCCGGTCGAAGCGCCTCGAGAACAGGAGCGACCCGAAATGAACACTCCCACTTCGCCGCCAAGGGCGGGATCCCGGTCTGATGCCGGCTTCACGCTCATCGAGCTCGTCGTCATCATCTTGATCCTCGGGGTGCTGTCGGCCGTCGCCGTTCCGATCTTCGTCGACCTCCGCACGCAGGCGAACGCCGCAGCCGAAGAGGGCGTCGTCGGAAACGTCCGTTCTGCGATTGGCCTGTATTACGCCAACCAGGCGGCGAGCGGAACGCCCCGATACCCAGGCTCGCTCGACGCGGGCGCCAACAACTCGACGGCCAGCAACACGAACCAGTTCTTCACGACCGTCCTCGCGCAAGGCGGGGTGCAGCGCGACTGGCGGAAGAACGGAACCGGACAGTACGTTGGGCCTGCGGCGGGCGTCTACGTCTATACTTCTGCGTCGGGCCAGTTCGCCAAGCAGTAATCGACGCGGCGAGAAGCGTCGGGCCCGTTCCGTCGCACTCGGATGACCGATCGCCCCACTCTCACACGAGCGATCCGGTTTCAGTCGATCGGTACGAACGACCGATAACGATGGCGGCCGGGGTCTCTCCCCGATTTTGCGCCGGCCGAGAGTCCATCGATTACTCGAGTAAGGAGGTCGTTCGATGAACGTGTCATCCCCCATCTCGGCAAGGACAGCCGAACGCGGCTTCACCCTGATCGAACTCGTCGTGATCATCGTGATCCTGGGCGTTCTCTCCGCGGTCGCCGTCCCCATCTTCGTCGACCTTCAGGACGAGGCGAATCAAGCGGCCGAGGAAGGCGTGGTCGGCAACGTTCGCTCGGCGATCAGCCTCTATTACGCCAATTTGGCCGCGTCCGGAACGCCTCGCTATCCCGGCTCGCTCGATGCCGCAACCGCCAGCTCCTCTGCGGGGAACACGAACCCCTTCTTCACGAGCGTGCTGTCGCAAGGCGGCGTGACTCGCGACTGGACCAAGAACGCGTCCAGTCAGTACGTGGGACCCGCCGGTGGCGTGTATGCGTACACCTCGGCCACGGGCCAGTTCACGAAGCAGTAAACTCCACACGAGGAGGCGCAGCCGTGCGTGAGCGAGGCGGTCGGCTTGCCGCGTTCACGCTCGTGGAGCTGACCGTCACCGTGACGGTGCTGGCCATCCTTTCGATCGCGGCCGTCTCGCTTCTCACGGGCATTCCGTCGTCGAAGCTCACCGCCGTGCAGGTTCGGGTGGCGTCGGCCATTCGCTACGCCCAGGAGCTGGCGATGACCCGCCACACGGTTCACGGCGTCTACTTCGACGTCGCCGCAAATCGCTTCACCGTTTTCGAGAACGGAAACACCTCCGACCCGGCTAGCGATCCGGCCACATCCACCGACTTCATCGTGCAGCTCGGCACGGGCAAGACGGCCGGGGTCACCGTTCAATCGGTCTCGTTCGGCGGGTCTCCGAAGATCTCGTTCACTCCGGACGGTGCGCCGGCGTCGGGCGGATCGGTCGTTCTCGCGCACCCCTCCGTGGGCACGCGCACGGTGACCGTGCTCGCGCAGACGGGGGTCGTGACGCCATGAAGGCGACGGCGCGCGCGGGCTTCTCGCTGATCGAGCTGATCATCGTGCTCGTCACGACAGCGCTCGTCGGCTCGATCCTCGGAATCACGTTCGTCGGCTTCGGCGACGACTTCGACAAGCTGCAAACGCGGAAGGCGCTGGAACGCGAAGCCTGGGGCGCGATCGAGCGCATGCGCCGCGAGATCCAACACCTTCGAAGCAGCACTCTCGAGGACGTGCTGGCGTGGACGTCGACCAACTTCCAGTTTCGGGACGCGACGCCGACGACGATTCAATTCCAGCTCGTCGGAACGCAAGTCCAACGAAACGGCGTTGCGCTCCTCGACGGCGTCACCCAGTTCTCCGTCTCGTACCTCGCGGCGAATGCCACGGCAGCCGCGCGCGTCGGCGACATCCGGCGCGTCGTCGTGTCGCTGACGGCACTCCGCGGCAGCGAGAAGATCTCCCTTCGAACGGAGATCACCCCGCGCTCGGCGACCTACCCGATCACCGCGTGGAGCGAACCGTGACCCGGGCGCGGGGATCCGAATCCGGCTTCTTCCTCGTTGCCGCGGTCGCACTCTTCGTGCTGGGAGGGATTCTCATCGCGGCGATCGCCGAGCTCGCCGCGGGCGAGGCCGACTCGAGCGCCCTGCGCGTCGAATCGGCGAACGCGCTCGCGGCGGCGCAGTCCGGACTGGAAATGGCCTTCCTCGCACACACGCCTCTCCCGACGACATCCTTCGGCGGAGGCACGTTCACGGTGACGCAATCGGGCCGCCGCTTCACCTCCACCGGGGCATGGGGCCGCGCCGTCCGCGTCGTGGCCGCCGACGCGGCGTTCCCGTACGTCGACCGTTCGCGACAACCCGCGAGCTCGAACGTGATCTTTCGGTTGGTGAATCTGACGAGCGGCGCCATCACGCTGAACGCGGTCACTTCCACGTGGATCACCCCCACCGCCTACTACGAAGAAGTTCGGGCGCTCATCGTCGGGGGCACCGACTACGGAAAAGTGTGGGACTACACGCTCGCGGCGAACACGCGAAAAGCGACCGGCGAAACCGCGACGTTCAACGTCGGGCCGGGCGTCGTGGTCCCCGAGGGCGCAATCGTCGAGCTCACCCTCTTCAACTTCAAGAACGTGAAGATCGGCTCGGGTTCCACCGTGTCCATGGACAATACGTCGCTCGGCGTGATCGTGCGCTCGTCGATCGAGGCATTCGCGCTCACGACCGTGAGGACCCCATGAGCCGCGAGGGCTTCTCGGCGATCGAGGTCTTGATCGGAATCGTCTTGCTGGCCATCGTCCTCCCCGGCCTCCTCACCGGGATCTTCGCGCTCGAAGCGGGTTCGGGCAACGCCCGCATGCGGACTCTCGCGTGCGAGCTGGCCGAAGACCAACTCGACGAAATCGCGAGCAAGGCGTTCGAGGATCCGGATCTCCCCGCAGACTCGTTCGGGACCGAGGAGGCCGTTCGCGCGAATTGGGACGACGTCGACGACTTCGACGGCCTCGTGCGATCGCCGCCCACCGATGCCCTAGGCGGAGCGATCACCGGAGCCTCCGCTTTCACGCGTTCGGTCGCCGTGGAGAACGTGGACGACACCAACCTCGACGTGCCGGTGGCGGACGGCTCGACGGACATCAAGCGGATCACGGTAACCGTGACCTGGCCGGGAGTCGATCACGGGCCCGTCATCCTCCAGATGCTGAAGGCGCGGCCCGTTTCGTCTTCCAACGGGTCCGGCGGAACCGGCTGGGTCTACGTCCCGGGGAGCCGAACCGAACACGAGAGCCGCGTCCAGTTCAAGTTGAAGAACAACACCGGCGGCGCGGTCGAGCTCACGGCGCTCGTCGCCGTGTGGAGCTCGCCCGTCGCGTTCTACGAGGAGATCCGGTTGCGAGTCGACGGCATCACGAGCACGAAGAGAGTTTGGCGGTATCAGGACGTCGGCAGCATTCGCGCAAAGAGCGGACAGACGGTCCCGTTCACTTCGAACAGTCCGTTCAACGTTCCAGCCGGTGCAACGATCACGGTTCAGCTTCGCTCCTTCCGCACGTCACAGACGGGAAGTGGCGGCGGCGAAGTGAACATGGACGCCACGGCGTTCGCGATGACTCTCGTCGCCGGCGGCACGAACTACCCCAACATCGCGGTGCCCGCCGCCCCATAGCGTCCGCCATTCCCAGGGCCTCGACCCGCGCTCAAGTCGACGCGAGCAATGCGTCGATACCGATTCGGCAATCGAATCGAAACGGCACGCACGCGACGAACGCCTTCGACGGATGGAAGGGGAACATGGCGGTCTCGGCGATGGACGACAGAGGGGCGGGTGACGTTCGCGATCCGTCGCTCCGCCGCCGTCCCGTTCGCTCTCGCCTGTTCCGGCCGCTCGACGTCACGGGTCGAGGCGTCGCCGCAGGCATCGACCTCGGCGCCTCGGCGTTGCGGGCGGTGCTCGTCAAGCGAATCGGCCCGGGCTCGAAGCCGGCCGTCGTCGCGACTCTCGAGATACCGTTCCCCGTGTCGACGCCCGGGTCGAAGGTCCCGGCGATGAAGGAAGCCGCGCTTCGGGAGGCTGCCGGACGGCTGGGCCTCGCACGACGCGACGTCGCTGTCGCGCTCGGTGGCGCAGACGTCGATGCCGATCTCGTCGCACTCGACGGCGTCCCCCAACGCGAGCGGTCCGACGCGATCCGGTGGAAGCTGCGGAAGCGCGGACCCGCGAACGCCGCAGCCGGTGATCCCGTTGCGTTTCGCTTCGAACGCAAGGCTCCCTCGGGGCCCGAGGGTGAATTGGCAACGCTCTACCTCGGCGTCGCTGCTGGAGAGGCCGCGCTCGCGGACCGTACCCGGCTCCTGGAGCAGGCGTCGATTCCGCGTCATCGATTCTGTCCGGACGTCATCGCGATGGAGGCGCTGCTTCGTCGCGCCGGCGAGATCGAGGGCACCGATCCCGTGGCGCTGCTCTACCTTGGTGACGCGTCATCGACCTTGCTCGTCTTTTCGGGACGCGGGTTCGAGCTGCGCCATTCGCTTCGGCTCGGCGTCGCCGACCTGGAGCGAGCGCTGACCGAGCCGATCTCGCTAGAGACGGGCGTCGTGCACCTCGATGCGGATCAAGCGATCCTGGCTCTTCGACAACTGGACGTCGGGGGAGACGGCAGCGTCCCCGTTCCCCTGCGAGATCCCGTTCCGTCGGCGGTGCTCCAGGCACTCGTCCGCCCGCACCTCGAGCGACTCGAGGGCGATCTCGAGAAGTCGCTGCGCCTGTTCGATCGAACCAGCAATTTGGCCGCGTGCGATCGCGTGAGGATCACGGGCCCGGGCGCGGAAGTGCCGGGCATCGACCTTTGGCTCGGCGAGCGCTTGGGAATGGACGTGCAGCTCCTCGATCCCGCCGCCGGGCTCGCGCTGCCGGCGAAGGCGGGGGACGGCCCGGACCGCGCGTATTTCCGATTCGCTCTCGCGATCGGCGCGACGCTCGACGAGCCGGGCTCCTTGGATCTCGTTCCCGCTTCGGTCCACCGCGCTCGGGCACTCGACGTGGCGCGCTTCGCAGCGCGGCGCACGGCGTTCTTCGTGGTCCTGCTGCTCGGCGTGCTCGCCGCGATCCGCAGCGTCGATTGCCGCCGAGCGCGAGCCGAGCTGCAAGGGGCGCGCGATCGATTGGCGGCGCTGCGTCCGGCTCTCGATCAGGTGCGCGAGTGCCAGCGCGTCTCGTCGAGCGCGCTGCGCACAGAGTCCGTACTCCGCGTCGCGGCACCCAAGGAGTGGTCCGCACTCGGAATCCTCGGCGACGTCGTTCGTGCGATGCCCGAGTCGGCATTCGTCGACGAGATCGGGATTCAGGCGCTCGAACAACCGCCGAAGCTCTTCGTTCACGGTCGCCTGCTCGCGGACAGCACCGAGAAAGCCGTCGCGGACTCCGACGCCCTCTCGACGGCGCTCGATGCGAGCCCGTTTTTCCACGACGTCGACGTCTCGCTTCCGGAGACGCCGAGCGAAGGCGCCGTCGCCTCCGACTTCGCCGTTCGCGCGATCCCCACGATCCTCCCGAGGCGGCTCTGACATGCGATCGCCAAAGGTCGTCGTTCTGGAGATCACGCTCCTCACCGCAGGCGTGGCTTTGACGTGGCTCCTGCTCGTGCGGCCGATCTTCGCGGAGTCGAGTGCGGCGCGCGATGAGCTCGCCGCCGTGCGCCGTGAATTGCAGGACGCGTGCGACTTGTCCGTGCACGTGGGCGCGGCCGCCGAAAAAACTCCCGGATACGCGGCTCGGGTCCGCGAGCTGGAGTCCCTGGTGCCGACGGCGGCGGACGCAGCCGAGTTCTTCCGTTCGACGCGCGCGCGCGCGACTGAAAGCGGCCTTCGCGTCGTCGCCGACCGGCCCGCCGTCGCGGACTCCGCCGGCGATCTCGTCCGCCAGCGAAAGACGTGGCTCGTCGAAGGGACGTTCGGCGCAATCGTCGGCTGGCTCGAGTCCCTCGACGAACGCGAGCGGCACCGCCTCCTCTCCATCCCGTCCCTGAGCCTCCGCCGAGTCGGCGCGCGTGGCCTCGTCCGCGGCGACGTGACCGTCGACGTCATCACTCGAGCGGACGGTCGGCGCTCACTCGCCCCGCCCGAAGAAGGGCGAGGCCGATGAAGGCGTCGATGACGTCCGCGCCGGGGCTCCTCTCGAACAAATGGCTCGCTGTCGGCCTCTTCGTGCTGTTCCTCCCGCTCGCGTGGCGCGCCTGGTCGAAGCTCACCTCCGACGGCAATGCCATCGCCGCGGTGGCGACCTCTGCGGCGGATCCGACGACGTCTGGCATTCCGAACGCGCCGATCCCAACGCCGGCGAAGAAAGATCCGCCGGCCGCGAAACCCTCGCCGTCGGACCTCGCGCTCTTCATGGAACAGGATCAGCGACGCGAGATACCCGTCGAGCGCGACCCATTCCGCGCGTACGTGACGCCCGTCGCTGCCAAGCCGGAGGTCGGACCCAATCTCAGGCTCGAAGGCGTGTCCGCGTGCGGCGATCGGACACGATCGCTCGCCGTGATCGGTGATCGCGTCCTGGCAGAGGGCGAGGAGATCGACGGCTTCCTCGTCGAAGCGATTTCGCCCGAGCATGTGACCCTGCGCCGAGGCGAACGCACGTTCGTTCTCGATCTCCTGCAAACGACGGCGGCCCTGGAGGAATCGAAATGAAGTTCTTCCCGCGCCGCTTTTCCGTTTTGCTCGCCCTCGCCCTCTTTCCGCTCGTGCTGCGTCCCGCGGCACTCGCCGCGGATGAGGCCGGACTCGCGTCGAAAACGGAGCCGATCTCGCTCGACGTCAACCAAGCGAAAATCGAAAACGTGCTCCGCCTCATCGGGAGGCATTACGGGCTCAACGTCGTCGCGGGCCGTGAGGTCACCGGCACCGTCACCATTCGCCTTCAAGACGTCACGTGCGAAGAAGCACTCGATGCCGTGTTGCGCCCCAATGGCTTCGAGTACGAGAAGAAGGGCAACCTTCTCGAAGTGAGGCCGATCACGGCACCGAAGCCCGCCGCTCCGGCGCCGCCGAAGCCGGCACCGGAGCCAATCACGCGGTACATCCCGCTTCGATATGCGAACGGGAAGGACCTCGTCGAGACGCTGAAGGCGCTCGTTCCGAAGAACGGCGGCGTGTTCGAGTACAACGAACGACGAAACGCCTTTTTCGTCCAGGCCGCTCCGGATGACGTCGATCGCTTCGAGAAGATCCTCGCTCAAGTCGACAAGAAGGTCGTCCAAGTTCGCATCGAGGCGAAGATCGTCGAGACGCTCCTGAGCGACGCCGACCACCTCGGCATCGACTGGGCAACTTCGATCAAGCTCACGGGCGCGAGCCGTCCAGTGACGTTCCCGTTCGTCGAGAGCATCAAGGGCGGCGCGTTCTTCCCGCTCAACAACACCGAAGGCGTCCAGACCAGCGTCAACTCGTCGACGTCGTCTTCCACGAGCCGCAACGCCTCGTTCTTCGATTCGCGAAGCGCGTTTCCGCTCGGGCAACCCGTCGATTTCCGGCTCGGACATCTGGACGCAACGGAGTTCAGCGCGGTCCTTCAGGCGCTGAACGCGCAGACCGACACGAAGCTCGTCGCGAGCCCGGAAGTGACCGCGCTCGACAATCAGCAGGCGAAGATCACGATCGGCAGCATCATCCCGATCCCCACGTACACGCGGAACGAAGAGCGCGGGCTCACGACGGTTTCCGGGTACGACAAAGTCGAGACGGGCACGACGCTCACCGTCACGCCGCGCGTCAACGACGAGAAGTCGATCACGATGATCCTCAAGCCGGAAGTGAGCGACGTGACCGGATATCGCGGCCCGCTCGAGGAGTTCCCCGTCATCGAGACGCGCTCCGCCGAAACCGTGGTCGTCCTCGAGGACGGAAAGACGCTGGTGATCGCCGGGCTCGTCCGCGAGCGCACGTTCACGAAAACGAGCAAGTTCCCGCTCCTCGGCGACATTCCGCTCCTCGGCTACCTCTTCCGATATCAGGGGGAGGACACCGAGAAGACGAATCTCCTCATCTTCATCACGCCGCACATCCTCGACCCCGAGAAGATGGAGAACGAGGGGCGCGGCATGGCTCGCCTCGAAGGTCAGTGGGTTCCGCGCGAGGCGGCCGAGCGCGTGACCGCGCTGCGTGGCGCGCTCGCCAGCCCGGACCACGAAGCGCGAGCCGCTGCGGCCGCTGCCCTCGCCTCGCCGCTCAGCGACGTGGAGTGCACGGCGCTTCGACCGGCAGCAACGCTCGAGGCGCTGGTTCGAACCGACCCGAGCCCGGAAGTGCGCGCGAGCGCGCTCGTCGCTTTGGCCGGCATCGATCCGGATCGCGCGCAGGCACTGGTCGCCGATTCGAGCATTGTCGCGGATCCCGACGCAGCGGGAGCGCTTGCCCTCGCGGCCCTGCGCGAACCGTCGTCCGTTCTCGCGTGGCTCGATGCGCGCGCGGCCGCACGCGGGAATCGCGCGGATGCGTCTCGCCGATTCGGTGACGCGCTTCGATCGCCCGATGCTTTCGTTCGCACGCGTGCCGTTCGCGCGCTCGTCGCCATCGACGATGTCCCTTGCGAGGCGCTGGCACCGCTCGTCTCGGATCCGGACCCGCTCGTGGCCGCGGCCGCGCTCGATGCGCTTGCGCGGTCGGGCGCATCGGACTTCGCCGAGGTCCTGTCAGCACGGATTGCCAAGCTCGCGCTCGGGTCTCCCGATCCCCTCGTTCGATGCGCGGCGCGAAACGTGTTCTTCACCGTGCACTCCCCCATCGACGGTCGTCGCGGGGCGCTGTCCTTCGGCATGGCACCCGACGTGGTTTCCGTCTCGGGCGAAGGCCCCGGCCCGTTCAAGGTTCGGCAGGCGCTGAGCTGGCTCGCCGAGAAGTCTCCGCGTCACGCGCACCTCGTACGGCTCGCGATCTCCGAGATCTCGGTCGTGGACGGCCCCACCCGCGTCGCCGCCGATCGGCTCGAGATCTCGTCGCGCGACGTCGACGCGTGGCCTCTCGCCAGCCTCTCACACCAGCTCGTCCACTTCGCGGCCCATGCGTTCCGGCGCCGCGTCGACGGTCCGCGACCGCTCCTGGTCGAGGAAGCCCTCGCGTTCGAAGAACAGTGCCGCGCCGTGAACGCGATCGGGGGCGAGCCGACGCCTCAGCGAGACGCGCTCGTCGAATTCGTCCGGAAGGCGCTGCGGACGCTGCCGCCGGACGTGCCACCGACACTGGACTCGCTGGAGAACTCTCGATGAAAAGCGCGCGACGACTCGTGACGGTGCTCGTGTTCGCGGCCATGACGGGCTGCGTTTCGCAGCGAAACGGCACGCTTGTCGGGATCGAAGCCGATGCGTCGATTCCGACCGCCGCGGAGGTCCGCGCGAAGGAAGACGTCGAAGCCCGCGAACGGCGACGCGCATTCGTCGACGGCGAGCTTCGCTGGATCCTCGAGAACGCCAAGCCCCACGCCGACGCGACGACGGCCGCCGGGCCTCGCTAGGCTGCGTCGCTGACGAGGACGGGATAGATCATTTCGTCGAGTCGATGAGCGATCTGACAATCTGAGCGGACCATGCAGGAAACCGCGCAGCTGCGTCAGCGTGCCGGTCTTTCCGGCCTTCGGAACGCCAGCAAACTCGACGACGATCGGTCGACGCGCACATCGATGGAATCGCCGAACGGCATCCTCGGCTCGGCATTGCTGGATCGGTTTCATGGATCGGAGACTCCGCGCTCGAGTTCACGACCGGGTTCCGGAATAGAGTCGGGCGTGGAGTCGCCTCGTCGCGGACGAATTCGGATTCTTTACACGTCGCCGCGCGCGGCATAGATTGGCACGTAATCCTCATGAGACGCACTGCCCCTCTCCTTCTCGCCACGCTCGCGATCGCCGGCGCGATCGTCGTCGCCGCGTGCACGCTCCTCGCGCGCACGACGCCGCCCTACAACGTGCTCCTGGTCAGCGTCGATACGCTGCGCGCGGATCGCCTCCACTGCTTCGGCAACCCGCGCGAGACGAGCCCGTCGATCGACACGATCGCGCGAGACGGCGTGATCTTTCGCCAGACGAGCGCGCAGAAAGGCCAGACGTGGCCGTCGCTGACGTCGATTCTCACAGGCCAGTACCCGATCACGCACGGCGTCCGCAAGAACGGCGACACGGTCGAGCCGAGCCACAAGACGATCGCCGAAATCCTCTCCGCCCAGGGTTACGAGACCGGCGCGTTCATCGCCAACATGACCACGGCGCCGAACCGCGGATTCAAGACCTACTTCACCTGGGAAGACTCGGTGCAAGAGCAGACGATCTGGGATCGCGAGGTGACGGCCGCCGCCGTGAAGTGGCTGCGGGCGATGCCGCGCGGTCAGCGGTTCTTCGGGTGGGTCCACATGATGGACCCGCACAAGCCGTATCACCCGCCCGAGCCGTACGACGTCGCGTTCGACGCCGACTACAAGGGCGAGTTCAACGGCGACGACGATCCGCTCGATGACGTCACGCTCGGTCGGCGCGAGATCACGCCGCACGACCTCGAGCACGTCATTGCGCTCTACGACGGACAAGTGCTCTCGACCGATCGCTACGTCGGCAGAATCCTCAAGGTGCTCGAGACGACGGGACTCCTCGAGAACACGCTGGTCGTCTTCGTCAGCGACCACGGCGAGGAGCTGTGCGACCACCAGCACTACTTCTACCACACGTGCTCGATGTTCGACGGGGTGACGCGCATTGCGCTCGCCATGCGGCTTCCTGCGGCGTTGCCGAAGGGCAAGGTCGTCGATGCGCAGGTCGAGGAGATCGACATCGTCCCCACCATTCTCGAAATCATGGACCTGCCCGTTCCGCGGGACGTGCAAGGCGAATCGCTGCTGCCGCTCGTCACCGGGCGAGGGGAGCGCAAGAACCAGTACGCATACATCGAGTACGTCGAGCGACCGGAGGAAGGCCGGATCTTGGCGATCCGCGACGGACATTGGAAGTTCATCCACAATCCAAGTGAGGTCATGCCCAAGAACCCGCCGTTCGACCCGAGAGGGCCGGGAGGCTTCCGCTACGAGAAGTGCGAGCTCTACGACCTCACCGTCGACCCGCACGAGCAGCACAATCTCTGCGGCGAGAAGCCGGAGCTCGTCGCCGAGCTCAAGGCCAAGCTGATGGCGTGGTATCTACCGCTCCGCAAGAACGAGGGGAAGGCCGGCCGTATGAGTGCGTTGTCGCGAGAGAAACTAAAAGGACTCGGTTACATCGGAGACGAACACGAAGTCACGCTTCACCTCAAGGACGGTACAAGCGTCGAGGGAAGGCTCGTGAACGAATCGGCAACCGAGTACGTCGTCGATACCGATCAGGGCTTGGTCAGCGTTCCAAAGGTGCAGGTCCAATCCAAAGAGGATCGTTGATCTCTACGCCGTCGGATCTGCCTTGCTCTCCTCGAAAGGAAGCTCGCCAGGCTCGAAGCGAAACGGCACGCCCGGGGTCTTCGCGCCGACGAAGTTGATCGCGAACCCGAGGAACCCGAACGCGAGCGCCCAGGTGATCACGCAGGCGAACCACGCGAGGATCGCGCCGCCGAGTCCCGCGACGACGGTCCCGCCGATCGACATGCCCACGAGGCTGAACAGCGCGACCACGGCGCCGTAGGCGGCGCCGAACACGGCGCCCACGGTCGCGAAGGCCTTCACATCCACGCTTCGAAGACGCCCCACGGTCATCGTCGTCCTCCTTTTTTCCGCGGCGCGGCGGGCGCGAGCCGGGCATCGATCTCGTCGCCGGCCGCGAGGCCGAAGCGGCTGGCCGCGCTTCCATTCCGAACGGCGATCTCGAGCCATCCGGAGCTGCCGCGCAAGATCCCGGCCTCCCCCTCGAGGAGCTCGCCGTAGGTCGACACGAGCCGGCGAATTCGAGAGCGCCTTGCGCGGATTTCGCAGACCGGCTCGTCGCGCAGGTTCAGCACGACGTTTCCGAACGAATCGACCCACACGACCTTTGCTCGAATTCGTGAGCCGTCGCGCTCGGGCTCAGGAAAACCGAACGTCGTGAGAAGGCGCGCGGGCGGGCCAAGGCTCGCCGGCGGCAGACCGCGGGCGAGGCGCGCGGCGACGGGCGCGAAGACGTCGCGACCGTGAAACGTCGACGACACTTCAGGTAGGAAGAGGCGGCGATTCGTCACGGCGCGCGCGCGCACCGCGCGTCGCTCGCGAAGCACCAGCGTGAGAAGGCCATTGTCGGGCGCGAGAAATCGCCGGCCGCCGGCCTCGACGTAGACGATACGACGCGCGGTGCCGACGCCGGGATCGACGACGCAGACGAACAGCGATCGCGGCGGAAACCAGGCGTGCGCGGCGTCGAGCACGAAGGCAGCGGCACGCACGTCCTGCGGCGGGATCTCGTGCGAGAGATCGACGAGCGTCGCCTTTGGATGGATGCCGAGGATCACGCCCTTCATCGCGCCGACGTACGGTCCGGCCTCGCCGAAGTCGGTGAGGAGCACGATCGGCGGCACGACCCCTACTCGGGCTTGCCGAGGAGCGCGAGCACGCGCGGAAGGACTTCGTTGTAGCGGTCGCGTCCGTCGGCCTCGAGGTTCAGGCGAAGGAGCGGCTCCGTGTTCGACTTCCGCACGTTGAACCACCAGTCGTCGTATTGCACCGTGATGCCGTCGAGGTCGTCGATGCGCGCGTCCGGAAACGTGCGGCGCAGCTCCTCGATCTTGCCGTCCTTGTCCTCGACGTGGAAGTTGAGCTCGCCCGACTGCACGTAGCGCTTCAGCGGCCGAACGAGCGCCGAGAGCTTCAGCATCTCGTCGCTCATCAAGTTCCACACGAGCAGGAACGCGATCTCCGCCGAGTCGGAGAAGTAGTTCTCGGCGAAGTAGTAATGCCCCGACAGCTCGCCGCCGAAGAACCCGTTCTCGCGACGCAACGTCGCGCGAATGAACGCGTGCCCGACCTTCTCACGGATCGGACGACCGCCCCACTTCTCGATTTCTTCGGCGACGACGAGCGACGAGCGCAGGTCGTAGACGATCGCCGTTGGCTGCCGCTTGAGAACGGCGCGCGCGATGAGCGCGGTCATGATGTCCGAGGGCACGATCTTCCCCGTTTCGTCGACGAACGCGACGCGATCGCCGTCGCCGTCGAACGCCGCGCCGAGGTCCGCCTTCATCTCGACGACTTTCGCTCGCAGCGCCGCGGTGTTCTCGGGCTTCAGCGGGTTCGCCTCGTGGTTCGGGAACGTGCCGTCGAGCTCGAAGAACATCGGCGTGAGCTTTCCGGGCAGCTTCTCGAAGAGCCGCGGCAGCGTGTAGCCGGCCATGCCGTTTCCCGCGTCGATGACGATGCGGATCGGTCGGAGGTCGCGATCGGCGAAGCGCAGCACGTGGTCGCGGTAGGCGTCGAGGATGTTCTTCTCTTCGACCGTCCCCGGCGTCGCGGCGGGCGTCATCTCGCCCGACGTCGCGAGCTGCTCGATCTCGGCGAGCCCCGAATCGCTGCCGATCGGAATCGCCTGCTCGCGGCAGACCTTGAAGCCGGTGTACTTCGCCGGGTTGTGCGACGCGGTGACTTGGAGGCCGCCCGCGGCCCCGAGGCTTCCGATCGCGAAGTAGGCCATGGGCGTCGGCGCGAGGCCGATGTCGATCACGTTCGCGCCCGCGAGCGTGATGCCTTCCATCGCGGCCTTCGCCATCGCCGGCGACGACGGGCGCATGTCGCGCCCGACCACGATCGGAGGCGTGGACGGACCGGCGCCGAGATGCGTCGCCGTCGCAAACCCGATCTTCCGCGCGAGGTCCTCGTTCAGCTCCGGGCCGTAGACGCCGCGGATGTCGTACGCCTTGAACGGTCCCATCTCACAACACCTTTCGAATAGCGGCGATCGCGCGATCGACGTCCGCGTCGCCGACGTCCTTGTGAGTGACGAGCCGCACGATGTCGCGCGCATTGTCGCTGGCGAGCACGCCCTCGGCCTTCAGCTTCGCGATCACTGACGCCGCGTCTTCGCCCGCCTTCGTCACGCGGAAGACGACGATGTTCGTCTGCACCGTCTCGAGGTCGAGCGCAAGGCCGGGCCGATCCGCGATCGCCTCCGCGAGCCGGCGCGCGCGACGATGATCCTCGGCGAGCCGATCGACCATGGTCTGGAGCGCGACGATGCCGGCCGCCGCGATGATGCCGGCCTGCCGCATGCCGCCGCCGAGGACCTTTCGCAGCCGTCGCGCTTCGTCGATGCGCTCGCGCGACGACACGAGCATCGAGCCGACCGGCGCCGAGAGTCCCTTGCTCAGGCAGAACATCACGCTGTCGGCGCACGCCGCGTACTCGGAGGCCCTCGTGCCCGACGCGACGCACGCGTTCCAGAATCGCGCGCCGTCGATGTGCACGCGAAGACCCTGCCGCCGCACCGCCTGCGAGAGGCGCCGCAGCTCGCCGATCGGCTGGATCGTTCCCCCCGCGAAGTTGTGCGTGTTCTCGACGAGCAAGAGCGTCGTGCGCGGGTGATGAACGTCGGGCGTACGGATCGCGTCCTCGACGAGAGCCGGGTCGAGCACGCCGCGCCGCCCGCGAATCGTGCGCGTCTGCAGCCCGGCGAGCCACGCGAGCCCGCCCGTCTCCCACAGGAACGCGTGCGCGTTCTCCTCGACGATGACCTCGTCGCCGTGTCGCGTGTGCAGCAGTGCGGCGATCTGGTTCCCCATCGTGCCCGACGGGACGAAGAGCGCGGCTTCCATCCCGAGCCGCTCCGCCGCCAGCTCCTCGAGGCGGCGAACAGTCGGGTCTTCGGCATAGACGTCGTCGCCGACTTCGGCCTCGGCCATCGCACGACGCATCGCGTCGGTCGGCTTCGTGACGGTGTCGCTTCGAAAATCGGAAAAGGTCATCGCGCGCTCCGTGCCTCGAGGAGGGCGCGGATGATAGCGGCGCGCGTGCGCGACCGTCAACCGCGGCGGCGCGCGCGACGCCATGATCAACGGTCGACGATTGCCGATCGCAGCTCGATCGAGCTGTCGGGACCGAACGAGGTCTTCGAGCGGCGAGCCACAAGCCTCCGAAAGGAAGGCTGCTAAGGAACAGTGATCGTGGTGACGTCGGCGTCGAGCAACGTATTGGACGTCGCATCGGTGCCGATCACGATCAGGTCGATCGGCCGTCCGCGGAACCGAGGATGGACGTTTCCCGGAATGCGCAGCGACAACGTCGCGGTGAGCGGACCGAAATTGGCGGGCATCGTGCGCGTGCTCGGGCCGAGCACCGTCCTGCTCCGTCCGAGGATCGGGTCCATCGCGACGACTTCCACGGTCACGCTCCGCGACGACGACGTGTCGTTCCGAGTCTGCAGGAAATACGTGTAGCTCGCCTGCTCGGGCGCGAGCCGTCCCGTTCGCGCGATTCCAAAGTTCACCGGCGTCGACGTCATCGAGAAATCGAGCGTCGTATCGGACGTCACGTTCACATGGCTCACTCGACCGTGCGCGAGACCGTCGTCGATCGGTGCTTCGAACGCGACCGTCAGCACACCGGGTCGCACGACGACGTCGTAGTCCCCGGCGGCGTCCGTCTGATGGCCCAGCGTCGGCTCGAACGCTCCGCTGGCCTCGTCGATGACCTGAACCTCCACGCCGGCGACCGCCGCCTGCCCGGGCCCCGACACGTGCCCGGACAGGACGAGTCCGGCGTCCACGCCGATCCTGCCGAACGCGGTGTCGGAGAAGACCGGAACGCCGAGGCGCGCCTTTGCCGCAAGGCGCGACATCCTGTCCGGGAGAACGATGAAATCGCGCGTGCCGGGCGCGACGACGAACGCGACGTCGCCGTTCGCATCGGTCGCGTTGCCGTGGCTGGGGGCGCTTTGACCCGTGTAGGAATCGGCGTTCGCGAAGATGGCCCCCATCACCGGGACGCCTTGCGGATCGACGACGTGCGCCGTCACGAGGAAGCCGGGGCCCAGAACCGTGTCCGGCAACGTCGTGTTCGACGCGATGGAAACGCCCTGGAGAATCACGTCGGCGAGGCGGTCCGCGGTTGGAGGCAAAAATCGGATGTCGAACGTGCCGAGAGGAACGCTGAAGAGGAAGTAGCCCTGAGCGTCCGTCTGGTCGCCCGTCGTTGCCACCGGCAGACCCGTCGCCGAATCGTAGAGATCGAGATCGACGTTGGAGACGGGCGTGTCGGCCGTGTCGACCACGCGTCCGCTCAGCGTCGTTCCCTTCGCGAGGTTGGAAACCGAAACGACGAGCACGATGATTCCCAGCAGATTCTCGTTGAGGTTCATGATGGAATCCTTCTCCAACGACCGAGGTGCTCGAAACCGAGAGTGATCGGCGGCACCAATCAATTTGCGTACCGCGAACTCGCGAATCCTCGCGAGCCGAGAAACGGAACTCGACCGCCGCTCGGGCGATCGGCGACGGCGCCTTGGCTCGCATTTCTGCAGATTCGCCTCAGAATCGAGAACGACTCCGCGGCCCGTTCACCGCGCGACGTGCGATTCGGCGGAGGCCACGACCCAGCCTTCGCCAACGAACACGCCTCCGACAGATCCCTCGTCGTGAGATGAGCGCGCCAACTCCCCGGAAGCGTGGCAAGGGAGCACTGCCGTCGCGTAACATCGCGACCGGCGTGCAATGCGAATTGGAGGATCGGAAATGCTGATCGACGCCGTGATCTCCGTCGTTCTCGTCGCGGGCGTGCCACAGTCCGACAACCCGGCGTGCGAAGAGTTTCTGAAGCTCGTTCGCGTCGTCTACGACTTCAAGCCGTCGAACATCACCCCCGAGACGCAAAAGGCAAGGGGCGCGGAGATGGACGAGGTGTGGAAGCAGGTGGAGGATCGTCCTAAGGAATTACTGCCGTGCCTCCGCGCCCTGCTCGCGGACCCCAAAGCGGATCCCTGGTTTCTCGTCGACGGCAGCGCGCTCCTCGTCAAGGTGGATCCGACGCCCGAGTCCAAGGCAGTCCAAGCCCGCGAATGGAGCCGCGCGGACTTCGCGGACATCGACCCGCAGACCTACGTGCAGACCCTCTCCAAGCTCGGCGACGATGGCATGGACATTTCGGTCGCGGCAACTCGATGGTTGGCCGACGGACGCACCTACCATCTCGTGAAGCATGGCGGCTACGAAGTGGGGCCGCTCGAGGGCGCGACGTTCCTCTTCGGCAGCATGGACGAGGCGCAAGCCACGCCGCTGCTCGCGAAGCTGGCTCAGGATCCGAAGTATCCGAAGCGGGAGTTGGCCCTGCGGCTGCTCACGTACCAAATGACCGCGGAATCGCTGGCAGCACTGAAGCAGATCGACCTCGCGCCATTTCCTGAGGAGGCAAAGAAGGAGATCACGCGCATGATCTCGAAGCCTCCGGTGGCGTCCGACGTCGACATGAGCCCAAAGCTCTCGCGCGAGTACCTCCTGGCGGACTTTCGCGGCTTCCTCGGCGAAGGCCCGATGCACTACGACGACGACGTCACCCACGAGTCCTGGATGAAAGCAGTGGCGACGTTCTTGAAGCCGGACGACGTGCCCGTGCTTCGAAAGGTCCGGCGGCATCGCCTGACCGCGCAAAGCAACGAGGCCCTCGAGGATTACATGGTCTTCACGGCCGCGTTGCAGTTGGCGGCATGGAAGCCCGAACTCTTCAAGTGAGAGTGGTGTCTGCCGCGATCGATTTGGACATTGACGACGTCCCAAGCTCGGCGGCGGAATCGGCGCGCGAAACGACCAGGGGACGATACTCCACGCCACCGGACCGAACTGAACGTCGACCGACGAAACGACGGGCGAGTCCAGCGGTATCGCGACGCGGTTCGGCGCGATGACTCCGTCGGACGGTCACCTCGTCGTCGGCGAGACGTTCGGCCGAGTGAAGGTCTACGACTTCGACGTGGACTTGATGTCCACGCGAACGCTCGATGACACGTCGTACCTGAACAAGTGCATCGAGCGCACTCGCGACTGACTCGCGAAGCAAGCGACTCGCCGTTCGGGTCGGGCCGGGTCCATCCGCCCGACCCGACGGCGTCAGTGAGTTTCGACGGTCACGGCGTTGGTCACGCTCCAACCGAGCGGGGTCGCAGCATGGCGATCCTCTATCGCCCCTCGCAGCGTGAACACCAGTCCCGGTCGCCGGAAGCTCTGCGAGCGAACCGTAGCCCACGGCGCCGATGTCGGGGACTCGAGGTGTTCGATCGACGCGCAGATTGCCGGAGGGACATCCGGTCCAGCGATGCACGCGAAAGGCTGCGGCGCGAGGCGGCGAACGAGTGGCGTAGGATCGACCGTGCAGCCGATCCGCGATCCGCGAACGATCATCGCGACTGGACTGGGGGCTGGATCGTTCCAAAGCCAAATGAAGTAACTCGCCGGGCTCGGCCCGCCGGGCGCAGCGTCGAGCGAGAGTCGGACCGGCTCGCCGATCGCGACGACCGATCGCCGCGTGACGCCGTTCACGCGGAGCACGTCGGCGGGCCATCCCATTCCCGCGTCCACCGTGCCGCCGTCGCATGGCGGCCCATAGCGTCCCGCCGAATTCTCCCTCGCCCTCGGCGATCGCTTGCGTCGCCTGCACGGTCGCATCGGCGCGAAGGCGCAGGATCCAAACCTTCCCGGTTCCCGGCCTGTGATCGTCGTCCTCAGGTGAACCGACTGCCAGATCGCCGACGCCGTCCCCGTCGAGATCCCCGAGCGACGCGACGGCCGCGCCGAAATGGCTGTGGTCGGCGAGCGTGCCGCCCAGTCCGCCGTGGACTGCGCTGATCTCGTGGTACACCCGCACCGGCGCCTGTGCGCGAGCCAGAGCGACCACAGCCGATCCGAAAGCCATTGCGCAGACGACTCGCGTGCGACTCATCACTCGCCTCGATCGCAGACCATCTGGCGATGGCAGGATGGGCTAATCACTGAACGCGCAGAACGACCGCGTTGGTGATGCTGAACGGGAAGGCGTTGGCGGAGCCCGAGTCTTCGATCATACCTTGGACGGTGAATGTCGCCGGCGCGCCGAAGCCGCCCGGCTTCGTCACGGTCCACGGAGCGCGCGCCGGAGACGGCAGCTCGGTTACGCCGATGCAGACGAGCGGCGACAGCCCTCCGCGGAGGCATCGGAGCGGCTGCGGAAATCCGAAGGGCATGAACGGCGTCGCCTCGACGGTGCAGCCAAACGTGAAGCCGTCGACGAGGAGTTGCAGCGACCGCGACGGCGGGCCGGCCCATACCCACACGACGTAACGCGGGCTCGCGGGGCCGTGAGGTGCGGCGTTCAGGTTCACGGTGATCGGCGAGCCGACGCCGGTCGTGACCTGGCGTAGCGCGTCTCCCGTCGAACCGTTCACCGACAAGACCGACGCGAGGCCTCCCAATCCGAGGTTCACGTTGCCGCTCGAACAGCGCACGTTTTCACGGATGTGGACGAACACGTCGGTCGTTCCGTTCACGTCGTTCGGAACGGCGGTGCTGAATCCGGATTGGAAGCCGACGACCGAGCCGTCGCCCGAGATCGCCCCAAACACGCTGCTGCCGTTCGCCTGCCCACCGAGCCAATTCAGGCTGACCCGAGTCGTGACGTTCGTCTGGAGGTCCCTCACGAACACGTCCACCGTCGTGTTCGTGTCGCCGACGACGAGGTTCGGCGCGCCGCTCGTGAACGCAACGAATCGACCGTCGGCGGAAATCGCAGGCGGCTGCGTGGCACTCGATTGATTGCCTGCAGGATCGACGTTGATGCGAACCGTCGTTCCGGCGACGACGTCGCGCACGAATAGGTCCTCCTGGTTGTTCGTATCCCCGGGGACCAGGTTGCGCGCGCTGCTGATGAACGCGACGTATCGACCGCTGCCGGAAATCGCCGGGTAGGAAGAGCCGTTGTCTGCGCCGTTGCCGGCCGAGTCGAGGCTCACGCGCCGGGCGGTGTCCGTCTGTAGGTCTCGAATATAGACGTGCACACTACCGGTCGCCGGCGTCGGGTCCAAATTGCTCCCGCTGACGAACGCGACGTACCGTCCATTCTCGGAGATCGAGGGATAGACTCCGCCCCCGTAGTCACCGGTCGCGAGCAGGCTCGCGCAGCGAGTCGTTCCGGCGACGCGGTCGCGGACGTAGACGTCCGAGTTGCTGTTCTGATGATTCGGAAGGATGTAGCCGCCCTCGAACGCGATGAAGCGCCCGTCTCCGGAGATCGACGGCGAACGCACATCGTCGGTCGCGACGTTCAAGGAGGTGACGCTGGCCCATTCGGTCGCACCCGTGTCGCGGTCGTGGACGTAGAGAAGCCGGTTCGGGTTCGGGTTCGACGGGCCGAAGTTTCTCGCAAGGCTGAAGAACGCCACGAATCGACCGTCGGCCGATATCACGGGCGACGTGCTGTTGCCGTCGGACTCCACGCCCGCGGACGTGACGCTGACGCGCACGGTGACTCCCGTCTCGAGGTCCCTCTCGAAGACGTCGGTACGCCCGTTGGCGTCGCCGGGGACGAGATCCGTCGCGTCGCTGTGGAAAGCGACGAACCGTCCGTCCGACGACACGACGCACGACGAACTCTGGGCGTGGCCCTCGTGGCCGGACGAGTCGAGGCTCACGCGCAGGGTCTGCGCGGACGCGACGCCGGAGAAAGTGATGATCGAAGTACAGGCGACGAGGATCCGCGCGATTCGATTCCGCATGAGTGGCTCCTTCCCGGACGAGTCGGTGGCGACGGTCGGAGTCTCCGCCCCGACATGGAGGACATGCTACCCCTTCCGCGATCCCAACCCCGTGCGAATCTCGTCGCGTGCGGCGTCTCGGACGTCGCGCCGCGGAATCGTCTCGCGAATCAGCGCGTGACGCGCAGGATCACCGCGTTCGTCACGCTGAAACCGCGCGGGCTCCCGGCGCCGTCGTCGCGGATGAATCCCTGAAACCCGGCGACCAGTGGATTGCGGAGTCCGTGCGCGACGTTGAAGAGGGTCGACGGCGCCGGATTCGACGGATACGTCGGGACGCCGAGCTGCGATTCGTTTCCGATGTTGTTCCAGATGCGGAACGGCTGCGGGGTCAGTGCTCGGGTAAGGGGCGTCGGGAAGATGGTCGATCCGAGTTGCGCGGGTTGCGGCGTGACGTTGCCGGCCCCGGGGACTCCCGGCCACGCGTAGATGACGAAACGCGACGTGGTGCGGCTCGTCGGAGCAACCACGACCGCCCGAATCAGAGTATCCACGGGTACGGTCACTTCGCGCGTCGGACCTCCGATCGAGCTGTTGATCGTGAGCACGTTCTCGCGGTCGCCGAGCGCCACGTTCACGTTTCCGAGCCGGACCGCGATCTCGGGTGCGATGTACGAGTAGCTACCCGGAAGAGTGGACGTCCCGTTCGAGTTCGTCACCGAGACGTCGGCAGTTCCCGACCCCGGGGGCGTTCGCACCTGCATCTGAGTCGACGTCACCGACACGATGGTTGCCGAGGCGCCGCCGATCGTGACGGTCGTGTCGCCGACGGTCGTGAAACCGCAACCATCGATCTTCACGAGGTCCGCACCGCTCTCCGAACCCGTTCCGGGGCGCACGTCGAGCAACGTGATGCTGCCGACGGTGACGACGAACGAGCAGCTCGCGGATTGGTTGCCCGCGTCGGTCGCGGTGCAGTTCACGGTCGTCTGTCCGATCGGGAACACGCTGCCCGACGGTGGAGTGCACGCGACCGCCGGCGACGGGTCGCACAGGTCGGTGGCCGTGACGTCGAACGTGACCGTGGCGCCGCTCGGGCCTTCGCAGACGGCCGAGCGATCGCCCGTGCACTGAATCGTCGGAGGCGTCGTGTCGGAGACGGTGACGTCGAACGAGCAGATGGCCGCATTGTTCGCCGCGTCTCGAGCCGTGCACGTGACGTTCGTGGTACCGATCGCGAAGACGCTCCCCGACGCTGGAGCGCAGACGATCGACGGGATCGGGTCGCAAGCGTCGCTCGCGGTCACCGAGAAGGTCACGGTCGCTCCGCTGGGGCTCGTGCATTCGCGAGTGAGGTTGCCCGAGCACTGGACCGACGGGGCCGTCGTGTCACCCACGGTGACGGTGAACGAGCAGGCGCCGACGTTCGAGGAAGCGTCGGTCGCCGTGCAGGTCACCGAAGTCTGGCCGATCGGGAACAGGCTTCCGGAAGAAGGCACGCAGCCGACGGTCGGGTTCGGGTCGCAGGCATCCGTCGCCGTCACCGTGAACGAGACCGTGGCGCCGTTCGAGCTGGTGCATTCGCGGGTCAGATCGACCGGGCACTGCACCGTCGGCCCGTTCGAGTCGCCGACGGCCACGATGAACGAGCACGTCTGGGAGTTACCGGACGCATCCGTCGCCGTGCAGTGGACCGTCGTCGTTCCCATCGCGAACGTGCTCCCCGACGGCGGCACGCAGGACACGCCGGGCACGGGATCGCACGCGTCGACCGCGGTCGGCGAGAACGTGACCGGCGCGCCGGCGGCGCTGGTGCACTCGCGCGTGAAGTCGTTGGGACACGAAATCGTGGGAGCCGTGGTGTCGACGACGGTCACCGTGAAGGAGCAGCTCGACGAGTTCGACGATCCGTCGGTCGCCGAGCAGTTCACCGTGGTAGTGCCGAACGAGAAGACGCTCCCGGACGACGGGGCGCAAACGATCAGTGGGTTCGGGTCGCAGGCATCGTTCGCCGTCACCGTGTAAGTGACCGGCGCACCGCTGATCCCCGCGCATTCGCGCGTCAGATTCGCGGAGCACGTGATCGCGGGAGGCGTCGTGTCGCGGACGGTGACGGTGAACGAGCAACCCGACGCGTTCGTCGAGTCGTCCGTCGCCGTGCAGTCCACGGTCGTCGTTCCGATCGCGAAGATGCTCCCCGAGGCGGGCACGCATGACACCGTCGGAGTCGAGTCGCACGTGTCCGTCGCCGTGACCGTGAAGGTCACCGGCGCACCGCTCGAGCTCGTGCATTGGCGCACGAGGTTCGCCGGGCACGTGATCGCGGGCGCGGTCGTGTCCGCGATGGAGACCGTGAACGAGCAGCTCGACGCATTCGACGAGGCGTCGGTCGCCGTGCAATTCACGGTGGTCGTCCCGATCGCGAACGTGCTTCCCGACGCCGGCGCGCAAACGACGCTCGGGCTCGCGTCGCACGTGTCGGTCGCCGTTGCCGTAAACGTCACGGGCGCGCCGCTCGGTCCCGTGCACTCGCTCGATGCATTCGTGGGGCACGTGATCGTGGGCGCCACGGTGTCGCGCACCGTCACAGTGAACGAGCACGCCGAGGAGTTTCCCGTGGCATCGGTCGCCGTGCAATTCACCGTCGTGGTCGCGATCGCGAACGTGGCTCCCGACGCCGGCGCACACGACACGATGGGGCTCGGGTCGCAGTTGTCGGTCGCGGTCGTCGTGTACGACACGGACGCACCGCTCGCGCCCGTGCATTCGCGCACCAAGTTCGTCGAACACGTGATGACCGGCGGGATCGAGTCGATGAGATCGCGGAAGAAAACGTCCGAGGCGCCGTTCGTGTCGCCCGTGATGAGGTTCGTCGCGATGCTCGAGAAGACCACGAACTGTCCGCTCGAGGACACCGCGGGATCGAAGCTGTTTCCGTTGGCCTGTGTCCCCATTCCGTCCACGCTGACGCGCGCCGTCGCCGACGTGACGCCGTCGTACACGAAGACGTCGGTGCGCGCGTTGGTGTCGCCGGCGACGAGGTTCGTCGCGTTGCTGCGAAACGTGGTGTAGCGAGCGTCCGACGAGATCATCGGATCGTTGCTCGCGAAGTCGGCCTGCGTGCCCGAGGAGCTGACGCTGACCCGCGCGGTCGTCGTCGTCTGGCGGTCGTGCGCGAAGATGTCCGTGACCGCGTTCGTGTCCCCGGCGACCAGATTCGACGCGTCGCTCTCGTACGCGACGAAGCGACCGCCGGCCGAGATCGACGGCTCGCGGCTGTTGCCGTTCGATTGAGTGCCTCCCGTCGCGACGCTGACGCGCGTCGTCGTCGAAGTCTGCCGGTCGCGCACGAAGATGTCGGTGGCACTGTTCGTGTCGCCGGCGACGAGGTTCGTCGCGTCGCTTTCGAACGCAACGAATCGTCCGTCTCCCGAGATGGACGGTGCTCGACTGGAGTCGTTCCCTGCCACGGCGAGCGGGCCGAGGCTAACGCGTGTCGTCGCGACGCCGCCCGCCTCGTCGAAGATCCCGTTCCCGTCCGTGTCGCGGTCGCGCACGAAGATGTCGCTCGCGTTGTTGGTGTCGGTGGCGACGAGGTTCGTCGCGACGCTCTCGAAGGCGACGTAGCGCCCGTCCGTAGAGATCGACACCGAAGAGCTGGGTCCGTTCGCCTGCGCACCTGCGGTATCGACGCTGACGCGAATCGTCGCGGTTCCCTGCCGATCGTGCACGAAGATGTCCGTCGTCGCATTGGTGTCGCCGGTGACCAGATTCGTCGCGTCGCTGCGAAATGCAACCCATCGCCCGTCCGGCGAGATCGCGGGCTCGACGCTGGCGCCGCCGATCGCCTGGGCACCCGTCGAGTTGACGACGCTCATGCGCGTCGTCGCGCCCGTCTGACGGTCGCGCACGAAGATGTCCGAGAGCGCGTTCGTATCGCCGGCGACGAGGTTCGTGGCGATGCTCTCGAAGACGACGTAGCGCCCGTCGCTCGAGAGGGCGATGTTGTCGTCGGCGTTTCCGCTTCGCCCGTTGCCTTGCGCTCCGGCGGAGTCGACGCTGACTCGCGTGGTGCTGCCCGCATTCCCGAGCGCCGTTCCGGCCGCGCCGAGCACGACCCCCACCTGGATTGCCACGAACAGCCGACGACCTCGACGCAATGAAATCATCGGAACGCTCCTTGGCTTTGACCGGCAAGATCGCGCGAGACATCCCCTGAGTGTTGGGCGGCAATCTTACTCGCGATCGCTCCAGGACCGCAAGCGCGCCCGCACCGCCCCGGCCTCGTTCGCCCCGAAATACACCGCCCCTCACGCGTACCAAGCCTGGCACATTCGTTCCGAAATACTTCGCGCCTCGTCGCAGAGTGGCGCGACCGGACGGGCCCCGGGGGGTCAACGATCCGGTTGTTGTTGTTCGGAGTCTGACACCGTATGCGATGGGAAGACCCACGGGGTGTGGGTTTCGGGGTGGGCGCCGAGGGTGACCGGGGTTCGGTAGACCGACTCGAGGACGCCCCGGCGCAGGACGTCGGCGGGTGTGCCGCTTCGAGCGATTTTCCCGCCGGCGAGGAGCACGAGCCGCTCGCAATACGTCGCGGCGAGGTTCACGTCGTGAGAGACGACGACGATCGTCAGGCCGCTTTCTCGGCGAAGCTCGCGCAAGAGCGAATACGTCGCGACCTGGTGGCCGAGATCGAGGTGCGACGTCGGCTCGTCGAGCAGCATCACGCCCGGCTCCTGCGCGAGAGCCCGTGCGACCCCCACGCGTTGCCGCTCCCCTGCCGAGAGCTCGACGAGGTATCGCCGCTCG
>JACOTG010000099.1 GCA_016178505.1 Planctomycetota bacterium | reverse complement strand
GGTTCGCGAAGCGCGCGACGGCGACGTTCTCGTCGCGCTGCGGCTTCGGCGCGGGCGAACCTGGCGACGCGGCGTCGGGAAGTGCGGCCGTCGCGAACCCAGCATCGGTTTGGAAATGCGCGGCGATGAAGTCCGCGGCTTGCTCGGCGCGAGCGAGCCAATCGCGCTCGGCGGTTGCCTCATGAAGCGCGAGAAACGCGCGCCCCATCGCGAGCGTGTCGCCAAGATAGGGGCCCGCGGCGTCATGCGCATCGTGACGGAAACCGCCGCCCGGGAGCGAGCGGTTCGCGACGATCCACTGCGCCGCGCGACGCGCGGAGTCGAGCGCACCGGCGTCGGCCGTTGCCTCGAACAGCGCGACGTGCGCGCGGATCGCCCATCCGTTCTCGCGCGCGTAGACGTGCGTGTCGATTCTAGGGATGCCGCGCTTCCGCCGCTCGGCATCGCCGAGCGCGAAAAACTCGCCGGCGTGCTCGCCCTGCACGACGTCGGCATCTTGGCTGGTGTAGAACGCGCCGTCCGGGCTCGTGAGAAATCCGCGCAGGAATCGCTGGACGTCGCGCGCCGCCGAAAGGTGAGTTGCGTCGTGCCACAGCGCGTACGCGAGCGAGTAGACCTCGAGATTTCCCGCTTGCATCGACATGATCTTCTCGAAGTGCGGCTCCTTCCAATCGCCGCCCGTCGAGTATTGATAGACGCCGCCCCAGACGGGATCGATCAGAGCGAGCTGCGCTGTCAACGTTTGCCGTGCGCGCGCCTCCGCGGCCGCGTCGCCCGCGCGCGCACGCACGAGGCTGTACTCGACGGAGTCGGCATCGAGGTACTTGTGCGTGAAGCCCCAGCCGCCGTGCTCCGAGTCGTAAGTTGCGACGTGGCTCCCGAGAAGCTCTTGGCGGAGTGCGGGCGCGAGGAGCGCGTCGCTTGCAGCATGAATCGCGGGCTCGGCGACGACCGATGGGCCCGGCGTTGGATCGTCGATGATCGCCTGCAGCACCGACGCCATCTGTGGCGGGGGGATGTACCCGGATCGCTTGATGATCTCGCCGCCGTCCGGACCGAAGACGACGGTCGCGGGCCAGCCGTAGTCCTCGTAGCGGTTCGAGATGTCCGGCCGCGAGTCCTGATCGACGCGAACGGCGATGTAGCGCGATTCGATGAGCGCGACGACCGCCGGGTCGTGGTACGTCGTCTCGTCCATCACGTGGCACCAGTGGCACCACACCGCCTCGAGATCGAGGAGGACGAATCGGTTCTCCCGCTTCGCGCGCTCGAAGACGGCATCGGACCACGGCTTCCAGCGGATGCTCGACGGCAGCGCGGCGCGATTCGACGATGTGCAAGCCGTAAGCGCGAGCACACTGGCGAGCGTAATGACCGCGCGTCCCGTTCGACTGTGATTCATGAACTTCTCGAGGCGTCGCTCGGTCAGTGCGCGTCCGAGTGCGACGCTTCCGCCATCTGCACCGGCGATGCGGCCATCCACTTCGGATCCTTCTTGAGGATCGTTCCCGTCTTGCGGTCGACCTGTCCGAACGTGAGCACGCCCGTGGGACACATCTGCACGCAGGCGGAGCAGCGGACGCACTCGGGATCCTGCATCGGCAGGCCCTTGTTCGCGAAGTTCATGATGTCGATGCCCTGGTGGCACACGCTCGTGCAGACGTTGCACGAGATGCACTTCTTCTTTTCCGGCAGGATGCGGAAGCGGCTGAACCGCGAGTAGATGTGCATCAACGCGGCCAGCGGACACGCGAAGCGGCACCACACGCGCCCGCTGAACCAGAAATAGAGCCCGAGCCCGAGAATCCCACCCAGCAGGATGTCGACCGACCACGAGTAGTTGAGGAACGGGATGCCTTCGAACAGCGCGTGATAGACGTGCGTCGGCCACGATCCGTCGCCCATCACCCAGCCGGCGATGCGGAAGAGAACGATGAGGAACGCGAACCCGAGCGCGACCTGGCCGACCAGGTTCACGCGATTCCAGAACGGTCCGTGCGGCATCTTGTGCCGATGCGCGTCGCCCATCGTTTCGGCGAGCGCTCCGCACGAGCACATCCAACCGCAGTAGACGCCCTTTCCCCAGAAGTAGATCGCGGCGGGAATGAGCACGAACGTCTGCACGAAGCTGATGCCGAGCCAGAGCCACATCGGGTGATCGGTGAAAACGTTGTACACGTTCAACGGGAACGCGAGGATGAAGCCGTACGAGCGCCAGTACGCGCGCTCGTGGCCGATCGTGTCGTAGCGCTCGAAGAGATGGTCCGCGAGCCACTGCATGCCGCCGCCGTGGCTGAACATTCCGTTGCGACCCATCCAGGGCAGGATGATCTCCGGCAGGATGAAGAGCGGAATCCACTGCATGAAGATCAGCGTGAGCGTCTGGATCTTCACGTAAGGGGTCTTCCGCCTCCGGATGCGGCGGATCCCGAAGATCAGGACGCAGAGGCAGTAGCCGAGCGTGTAGTAGAAGGGGGGCGCCGACGCCGACGTCTTCAGCGTGTAGAGGACGTTCCCTTCGCTGTTCGCCCACGTGCGGATCGTTCCGCCGATCCCGTCGACGATCGACGGCAGGTTGTAGGGGAAGAGCTTGTGCTCGCTGAAGATCTTCTGCAGCGGCAGCTCGGCCGGGTGGTTGCTCTTCCAGTTGTAGACGAAGACGCAGAAGAGCACGAACGCGATGCACGCAATCCACGTCGCGGCGCGCCATTCGCCGTTGATGCGGACTCCCGAGCGGCGGAAGAAGTCGAGCGGCGGCTCGCGCCCAATCATTGCGAACACGGCGTCGTTCGGAAGCGTTTGCTTCTTGCCGGCGGAGTCGACAACGTCGACTTCGTGATCGCGGACGGCACCGACCTTGCTCGACAGCATGAGGCGGATCGAGCCGGCCTTCTTGTGGTCGCCCATGTAGCCGCCGATCGCGGTCGTCACGCGCTCCGAGACCGGGTTTTCGACCTGCACGTCGGCCATCGGATCCGCGATCAGTTTGTTCAGACGGTCGACGTTGTCGGGCTTCGGACGGCTGAACTCGGGCTTGCGATAAGAGATCGTGGCGCGCGCGCCGCACTCGGCGACGGCGATGGCCGTCTCGATCGCGCTGTCGCCGCCGCCGACCACGAGCACGTCCTTGCCCGCGTACTCCTTCGGATCGTGGAGGCGATTGAAGACCTTGCCGCTGTCTTCGCCGGGGACGCCGAGCTTCCGGAAGTTTCCGGAGCGTCCGATGGCGACGATCACGCGCTGCGCCGTGAGGCTCGGCTGCTCGACGAGCGCCACTTCGAACAGCCCGCCCTTGCGAACGACCTTTTCCGCGCGCGCCATCTTCGGCTTGATGTCGCGGGTCTGCGCGCGGATCTCATCGACGAGCACTTCTTTCGGATGGATCTCGCGCCGGAAGTGGAGGTCGCCTGCCGGCGTCATGTCGGTCGGGTACGTGAAGATCGGTTTGCCCTTCGGGAAGTTCACGATCGTCGAGAAGGGCTCGGAGGCTTCGAGGATCTCGAACGAGAGCCCGGACTTCTTGGCTTCGAGCGCGGCCGCCATCCCCGAAACGCCGGCCCCGACGATGACGAGGTCGAGCGCGCCGCTCTTTCCCTTCTGGAACGAGGAATCGGCGAGGATCGTTTGCACCGCTCGGGCGCCGGTGTCGGACGAGAATTTCAGAAGCGGGATGCCCGTGAGATCGCCCACCACGTAGAGGCCCGGCACATTGGTCGATCCGTCGGGCCGGACTTCGGGGAGCTTCTCGACGGTGCCCGCGGGCCACATCGTATGCAGCCAGCGAACGTATCGGCTCAGCGGGTTCTTCGCTTTCGTCACGGTCTCGGCAGGCATGCGTTCTTCTCCTTCGGATGACCCCGGCATGCGTCCTATCGCTTGGCGCGCGGCGCGTTCGAGACGACGCCGCTGCGGACGTCGGGATCGCTGACGGCGAGGCCGCGGTGGCGACGCGCGTGCCGATCGGATATCGCATGGCGCTGCGTCCGAGCCGCTCGCTTTCTCGCGAGCTTCAACGGCGCGCGTTCGCCGTCGAGGACGATCGCGCTGAAGATCCCCTCCGCGATCCACTCGCCGAACCAGCGGCGAATCTCGCGCTCGAGCGTTTCGGGAGTGCCCGACCACGCGCGTGCGGTCGCGCGGACGCTCTGCTCGATCGATCGACCGCGCGACAAAGCAGAGAGCATCGTGAACATCGGCTCCGTCAGATCCATCCGCCAAACGGCGAACGCGCGACGGTACACGGCAACCCACGTTCGTTCCCGCGCGAGGCTCGGCAACGGCTTCTCCTGGCGAACGGCCGTGACGATCGCGTTGGCTCGGTGCTCGAGCGCGAGCAGGCGAAACGCCGCGATCGGACGAAGGCGCGCGCCGGCGTACCGGTCGGGCGGAATCGAGCGCAGATCGTCGGGAACGAGCGTCGTCGACTCTTCCGCGTCGAACACCTCGGTCATGGCCAGCTCGAGACGCGCGAGATCGACGAGCAACGCGCGGCGCGGAACGCGAACGGGGCCCGCGAGGAATCGTGGAGCGTTGCGCCCGAGACCATTCAGCGAATAGTGGCGCGACGGATGGCGCGCGAGGTACGCGCGCGCGAACCGCGTGAATGCCGGCCATCCGAGAATGCGAACGAGGCTCGGATAGTCTTCGGCGAGCACGTCATGCAATCGCGCGAAGTACATCCGCGAGTAGATGTCGATGCGCTCCGCCGCGGTCAACGTGCGCGAGGGTAGGACGCGGTCGACGTGCCTCCCTTTGCCTTTCGCGTTGCCGCGCCGGCCGGGAACGTGAGGCCGCACGATCTCGCCCTGGAACCAGCGCTCGAGCTGGTCGAGCGAGACGCCTTTCTTAGCGCGGCGCGACAACGACTTCCTCGATCGCGCCGGCGCGACGCAACGCCTGACCCATGTGCTCGCGGGCCTTTTGCACTTCCGCGTGGACGACGCCGAAGCTCGGGATCTCGTCGTCCCACTCGAGGAGCGTCGCGCGCCCGCCGCTGAGGCGATGCGTCAGCTCGTAGAGCTTCCACACGGGATCGACCACGTGGGCGCTGTGCGTGTCGAGCAAATGCGTGCCGCAGTCCGTGTGACCGGCGAGGTGGTACTGGACGACGCGATCATGCGGGATCGACTCGACGTATGCCACGGGGTCGAAGCCGTGGTTGAACGAGCTCACGTAGACGTTGTTCACGTCGAGGAGGAGCCCGCAATCGGCTTCCTCGGCGACGCGTCGCAGGAACTCGCACTCGCTCAGCGTCGAGCCGGCGAACTCGACGTACGTCGAGGGATTCTCCAGCGCGATCGGCCGCTCGAGCACGTCCTGCACGATCTTCACGCGCTCGATCACGTGCCGCAGGCTCTCGGGCGTGTAGGGAATCGGAAGGAGATCGTGCATGTTCCGGTGCGCGACGCCGGTCCAGCAGAGATGGTCGGACACCCACACGGCCTTCGTGCGATCCGCGAGCGCACGGAGCTTTCGAAGGTACTCGCGGTCGAGCGGGTCGGTGCTGCCGATCGACAGCGACACGCCGTGCATGACGACGCGATATCGCTCGCAGATCTGATCGAGCACGTAGGACGGGCGCCCTCCCGAGTCCATGAAGTTCTCGGAGATGATCTCGAACCAGTCGACCTTCGGGTGGCGCGCGAGGATGTGCCCGAAGTGGACGGTGCGCAGTCCGACGCCGAGCCCGAGATTCGGCAGGCCGAATCGATTGCGCCCTTTCGGCGGTTTGGCGGATGACATCGGTTGCCTCGAATCCATGATCGAAGATCGAAGTTCGAAGATCGAAGACGACGAGGAAGGCGGCGAAAGGATCAGCTTTCTGCCGCCTTCCTCTTCGAATGCAGACGGATGACCGAGACGGCGATCACGACGCGACCGCACCCGCCTCGATCCACGCGAGATTCCTACGGATCAACCCTTTACCGGGACGGCGCAGCCGCCCTTGCCCTTGCACGAGTTCCTGCCCGCGCATCCGTTGTCGCCGGACTTGCAGCCGCCGAGGCTCTTGCAGGTGTTCAGGCCCTTGCAGCTGTGCTTCACCGACGCGGCAGCGCAGCCACCCTTGCCCTTGCACGTGTTCTTGCCGGCGCAACCGTTGTCGCCGGACTTGCAGCCGCCGAGGCCCTTGCACGCGTTCATTCCCTTGCAAGCGTGCTTGTCGTTGGCCGTCGACGACGCGCTCGGGTGATCGCTGCTACAGGAGACCAGCGCGCCGCCGCCCATCATCCCCGCAACCGCCGCCGTCACGAGCCCGTTCACAACTCTTCGATTCATGACTTCCTCCCAAGTGAGAACGCGTGTATGGGACCGCCGAAGGACGTCCACGTTCCTTCGGTCTCATTACGAGGGTCGAACGAGTCCGGATGTCGCCCCGGCATCGAGGGTTTCCACGCGAGTCGTCTCGAGCGCGTTCGAATCGACGGGCCTGCGTCGGCACTCTCCGGTGCCGCGCGGAGCACGAGCCGCAGTCGAGCGAGCGCCCGAACACGAACCGTCACGATCTCGATTTCCCGCAGCCAGTCCGGGAAAAGGGTGCGCATCCTGCCGAGTGACCCCCGTGAAGTCAATGGGAACGGCTCGTGTCGAGAATGAACCGATTCGATGACGAGCGGAGGGCGTGGCCTCAGGGCGCGCGGGCCGGGCGGACGCCGACGATGTAGTCCCGGAATTCGGGCGGGCTGGTATTGCGCGTGGCGGATTGCGACTGGCTGGGAGGCGCGATCCGCGAGATCGAACGTTTTGGGCGGGCGCTGTATCTTCCTCTTTCGATGAGCGACACGCCGGAGCGAATGACCCCCGAAGCCTTGCTGGCGAACGCCGCGTGGGTGCGAGCGCTCGCGCGACGACTCGTCCGCGACGACGACCTCGCCGACGACCTGGTCCAGGACGCGTGGGTCGCCGCGCTCGAGCATCCGCCGCGAATCGCGGGCGCCGAGCGGTCCTGGCTCGGTACGGTCGTGCGCAACTTCGCACTTCTCGCGCGACGCGGCGACGCGAATCGCGAGCGGCGCGAGCGCCGGGCGGCGAAAGCCGAGGCGCTCCCGTCGACCGCCGACATGGTCGAGCGCGCGTCGCTCCAGCACCTCGTCGTCGAAGAAGTTCTCGCGCTCTCGGAGCCCGCGCGCTCGACGGTCCTTCTCCATTTCTTCGAGGGCGTGTCGTCGGAGGAGATCGCGCGACGGCTCGGCCTGCCGGGCTCGACCGTGCGCGGGCGGCTGATGCGCGCGCTCGACGAGCTGAGGGCGAGACTCGATCGACGCTACGGCGGTGATCGCACCGTGTGGTTTGGCGCGCTCGCGCCGCTTGCCGTCGGCTCTCGGGCCGGCGAGACCGTCGTCTCGTCGACGGTGAAAGGAGTGATCGTGGCTCACGGAATCGGAAAAACGGCCGCGGCAGTGGCGCTCGGAATCGTGCTCGCGGCCGGGCTGATCGGTGGGCTCTGGTTCGTCGTGGCTCGCGAGCCGACCGAGCATGCCGCGTTGCCCCCGCGCGCGGAGATCGCTCGGACGACGATGCCTGAAGCGCCGCTCGAGCCCGCGATCGAAACCGCGGCGTCATCGTCTCCTCCGGCGTCGGACGAGAAGTCGACGGCCGTCGAGCTTCCGGCGAAGCGGACGCCGCCGGGGCCATCCACACTAATCGACGAGTCGACGCCGCCGCCAGTCGAACCATCCTCGCGGCATTTCGGTGATCCGGTTGCGGCGCGCGGAGTTCGATATGAGGTCGTTGCCGTGCCCGATGGCGGCACGATCTTCGGCAAGGTGACATTTGCGGGAACGCCCGAGGTGATCAAGCTGAAGACGACGAAGGATCGAGCGACCTGTCACGACGAGAAGGATTCGCCGCGCCTCGTCGTCGGCTCGAGGGGCGGCGTCGCGAACGCGATCGTGTATCTCGAGAACATCCCGAAAGGCAAAGGCATCGACGACATGCCGGCGGGCATGCTCGACCAGAAGGACTGCGAGTACGTGCCGCACGTCCAGGTCGTGCCGTGGAACAAAGAGTTCGTGATCAAGAGCAGCGATCCGGTGCTCCACAACGTCCACATGAACTACAAGGACAACGATCAGCCGATCGCGAACATTCCGTTTCCGGAGCCGGGCCAGACGAAGAAGAAGTTCAAGCGACCCGGCCTCGCGTACACCAAGTGCGACGCGGGTCACCTCTGGATGAGCGCGTACGTCTTTGCGGCAGACAACCCGTACGTCGTGGTCACTGACTCCGACGGCCACTTCACGATCACGGACGTGCCGCCCGGAAAGTACAAGGTCGGCATGTGGCACGAGGGTTACGATTTGAAGGAAACGCCAATGGACTCGTCGGGCAACCCCACCGGGTTCGTCTGGTCCGATGACGTCGCGGACACGGAGTACGCCACCGTCGAAGCCAGGAAATTCACGATGGTCAACTTCTCGTTAAGGTAGGACTCGCTCGAGCGCCGTCGTGGCGCGCGCCTCCTGCGCGCGAGCGCATCACGTCCCCGATCCCACGCCCGGCTCCGTAAGTGGGAAAAAGGTTCCAGGCTCCGTATGCGTCAGTTAGGAGAGTTTGGTTACGCCGGGTTTGGGGACGGGGGCGACGGTGACGGGGCCCCAGGCCCAGGTTTTTGGCGTGAGGTTTTCCTGGCTCTGCATGGCTTGATCCCAGGTGACGACCTGGCCGGTGTAGGCCGCTAGGCGCGCTTGGATCGCCATCATCGTCGAGTTCGCCATGGCGACGCCGTCGTTGATCGGCTTGCCGTCGCGGATCGACTTCATGAGGGCGTCGTGCTCGTTCTGGTACATGTTGCGGCGCGGTCCGTCGTACGTCCACTTCGTCTCGCCGTCGATGACGTGGCTCGGCGCCCAGCTGTTCACGAGGCATGTCCCCTTGGTGCCGAGGATCGTGTCCGAGTTGTCGAACGGCGTGTTCGCCATCTGGCGGCACATGTGGAACGCGCGCGCGCCGCTCGCGAACTCGTACTCGACTCCGAAGTGGTCGAAGACGTTGCCGGTCTCGGGCACTGCCGCGCGGCACTGGCGTCCACCGACCGCGACGCAGCTCGTCGGCAGCTCGCCCTTCATCGTCCACGCGATCTTGTCGATCGAGTGGATCGCCTGCTCGACGAGGTGATCGCCGGAGAGCCAATAGAAGTAGTGCCAGTTCCGGAGCTGCCACTCCATGTCGGACCAGCCGGGCTTGCGCGGCGTCGTTCCGGCCCAGCCGTCGGTGTTGTAGACGTTCCAGATCGCGCGAACGTCGCCGATCGCTCCTTCGTGGATCTTCGACCACGTCGCGCGCTCGGCGTCGCTGTATCGCCAGCAGAAGCCGCCGACGAGCGAGACCTTCTTCGAGGGCACCATCGCGACCGTCTCGAGGATCGACCGCACGCCGGGCGCGTCGACGGCCATCGGCTTCTCGCAGAAGACGTGCTTGCCGGCCTCGATCGCCGCGCGCAGATGGATCGGACGAAAGACGGGCGTCGACGCGAGGAGCACCACGTCCACGCCGCTCTCGATGACCTTCCGGTAGGCGTCGAACCCGACGAAGCGCCGATCCTCGGCGACTTGCAGCTTGTCCTTCCACTTCGTCGAGCCCGCAGATTCGCCGGCGTCCTTCTCCTGCATCTGCTTCCCGAGCGAGGCGAGGCTTCCGTCGAGGCGATCCTTGAAGGCGTCGCCCATCGCCCACAGCACCGTGCCGGGATCCGCGGCAAGCGCTTGATCGGCGGCGCCCGTGCCGCGTCCTCCGCAGCCGATGAGCCCGACCTTGATGCGATCGGTGCCGCCCGCAAATGCCCACGCGCGAGCGGGGAGCGCTCCCGCGGCGACAGACGTCGCAGCAAGTCCCGCGGTCGCCTTCACGAAGTCGCGCCGAGTCAGGTGAGATTCGATGGGGTTGGCACTCTTGGCAGTCATCGCGTTTCCTCCGCTCGCGGACCTTTCGGTGGATCGCACAGTACGCGAAAGCCGACGAAGCTGCAGTCCGCGAGCCACCATTGGCTCTTCGGAATCTGCGGATCGCTCGAGTTCCATTCGGGCGATAACCGCGCGCGGCCGTCCGCTCGAACGCGCTCGGGCGGGTCGAGAAACGAGCCGCCGCACGTGACGGGCTTGCCGTCGAGACCCATCGTCCATTCGGCGACGTTGCCGAGCATGTCGTGGAGACCCCACGCGTTCGGCTTCTTCGAGCCGACGGCGTGCGTCTTGCGTCCAGCGTTCGTCGCGAACCACGCGACGTCGTCGAGCGGGCGCTCGGTCGCGTCGTTCGCGCGGCACGCCCACTCCCACTCGGCCTCGGTGGGCAGGCGATACGCTCGCCCGGTCTTTGACGAAAGCCACACGCAAAACGCGACGGCCGCGTGCGCCGACATCGAGATCGCAGGGAATCCGGCGTGGCCGAAGCCGCGATCGGGCGGCAAGTATGGTCGAGTCGGGTGCGTCGTCGCGTCGGCGTCGGTGGGTTCCGCGCCATCCGGTTCGTCGAGGCGATAGGCGAAGACGTCGTAGAGGTCCCACGTCGTCTCGGTCTTCGCGATCCAGAACGGACCGACCTTCACGTCGCGCGAACGGCCGGGAGCGCTCGCGTCGACCGCGCGCACGACACCGGCCGGCACCGGTGACATGGCCAGTTGGATCGCGGTCCTAGGGATCGTGTCGACGAACGCTTCGAGCGCGGGCTCCCGTTCGATTTTCCTCGGCGGAGGCGACGCGGAGCAAGACGTCGCGAGAAGCCCGATCGTCACGAAGAGCGCTCGCCGCTGGTTGCGGCGCGAGCGCCGCGTTACGCTGCGCCCCGGGAAAACCGATCCGATGAAAACACGCACTCGTCTCGTCGTCACGTCGATCCTCGCGTCCGCGCTCGCGGCCTCGGCATCTCCCGAGCCGCCCCTCCTGCGCCGCGAGTTTACTCGACTTCTCATGGGAGTGCGCACGCGGATCGTCCTCTTCACCGCGACCGAAGCGCAGGCGGAATCGGCGGCGCGCGCGACGTTCGATCGCATCGCCGCGCTCGAGGACGTGATGAGCGACTACCGCCCGGACTCCGAGATTGCGCGGCTATCCGCGCACGCGGGCGGGGAGGCGGTGCCGATCAGCGACGACCTCGCTCGCGTGCTCGCGCGTGCGCTCGAGGTGGCGCGCGCGAGCGATGGCGCGTTCGATCCGACGATCGGCCCGCTCGTGGGTGCGTGGCGAGAAGCGCGGCGAACGGGTCGGCTGCCCGAGCCGCGCCTCCTGTCGGAAGCGAAAGCGCGCGTCGGCTGGGAAGGCGTCGTCCTCGACGCGAAGGCTCGCACCGTTCGGCTCGCCCGCGCGGGGATGCGGCTCGATCTCGGTGGAATCGGAAAGGGCTTCGCTGCAAGCGAGTCGGTCGCCGCGCTACGAAAGGTCGGCGTGACGCGTTGCCTCGTCGCGCTCGCCGGCGACGTCGCCGTTGGCGATTCGCCTCCGGGCGAGAGCGGGTGGCGCGTCGTCGTGCGGACCGGAATCGCCGGCAGCAATGTCGGTCGATGGCGAGACGGCGACCGTGGAGCGCCGGACGACCTTTTCGAAACGTACGGCTCGCTCCTCCTCGCGAACCAATCCGTCTCGACGTCCGGGGACGCCGAGCAAGCGATCGAGATCGGCGGCGCTCGCTATTCGCACCTGGTCGATCCGCGGTCGGGTGTCGGGATCACGCGACGGATCGCGGCATGCGTCGTTGCGAATGACGGGGCGCTCGCCGATGCGCTTTCGACCGCGCTTGGCGTACTCGGTCCCGCGGAAGCGGCCGCGATCGTCGGCAAGTTCGGGGGCGTCGGGGCGCTCGTCGAGGAGCGGGTTGGCGATCGCGTCGATCGGTATCGAAACGACGAATTTTCGTCCGCCCTGGAGCACGCGGCGCGTTAGCGCCGGCTTGCGACGCGGCGTCTTCCGTCGCGCGCGTCCCGAAACCAATGAACGAATAGGAGGTTCTCCATGATCCTCGCCGCAGCCGTCGCCGTTGCGTGTTCCGCCGTTCTCGGACCGTGGAATCTGACGATCCCGATCGACGGACTTTCCTGTCACGATGGCCCCGAGCTCCAACGAAGGCTCGACGATCAGTTCGCGAACAGGAAGGCGAGCACCGACGAGCGTCTCGTGCTGCGCGTTTCTGCGAGCGACGGCATCGCGACGATCACCGTGGATTGCCCGGGCACGCTGCGCCTGACGGATCTCGCGAAGGCGCTCGCCGGCTCGCGTTTCGCCGTTCGACCCGAGACGTGGGAACTCTACGGTCGCGTCGGGTTCGAGTGGACGAGCCGAAAGCCGCTCGGCGATGACGAAATCGCCGCGCTTCGCAAGGACCTCGCGACTTTCGCCGACGTGATCGAGGTGATGGATCTCGACGCGAAAACGGGAACCGCGTACCACCTCCACGTTCGCTTTTCCACCGCCGCGGGCGCGAAGGGAATCCGGACGTCGGCCCTGACCGAAGTCCTTCGCGTCCACGGCATCGCCGACGCGGTGCTCGTGTGGGAGCGGTGGCCCCACATGCCGTGGGACGAGGAGTGCGGCGCACGCCGCGTCGCCGCGCCGGTCAAGGCGAAGAGCGCTTGAAAGAGGGCTACGCCCGCGCCTCGTGCCACGCCTTCAGGATTTCCGCCTCGCGCTCGGGCGGCAGTCCGGCGTGCGGCTTGGCGCGCCGCTCTTCCGGAAGCGTTTTCCACCAAGCGAGGAGATCCTTCACCGTGTCGATCGTCGGCCGGAACGTGAGCCCGGCGTTTCGAGCCCGAGCATTGCTCCAGGTGTGAGATCCCTTGTTGTCGCCGACGGGCGCGATCCAGATCGGGATGTTGCCGTCGCCGCTCTCGCCCTGCTTCGCCAGGAAGTCGGCGGGGACCCAGGTGAAGCTGGCGTTGCTGCTGGTCGCTCGCTTGCAGACGTCGAGGAGCGAGCCCATCGATAGCTTCTCGGCCGGACCGCACGCGTTGAAGACGCCCGTGGTTTTCGTTTCTGCGAGACGGACCGCCCATTTCGCGAGGTCGCGCACGTCGATGATCTGAATCGGATCGTCGGGCGTGCCCGGCGCGAGGACTTCGCCGCCGCGCTCGACCCGCAGCGGCCAGTAGGTGAAGCGATCGGAGAAGTCCTCGGGCCCGACGATGTATCCCGGCCGAACGACGGCGACGCGGCCCGGCATCGCGGTCTCCGCTGCACGCTCGCAAAGCGCCTTCAGCGCGCCGTAGTACTCGAAGTCCTTCCCCATTTCCTCGAGCGTTGGATCGACCATTGTCGCGAGGGGCTCGGTCTCATCCGCGTCGACCTTTTCGTTGTGAGCGTATGCGGAAATGCTGGAGATGTAGACGTAGTGCTGCACGTTCGGTCCGAGCAATCTCGCGGACGCGTCGACCATGCGCGGGTAGTAGCCGCAATCGTCGAAGACCGTGTCCCACTGCCGCCCCTCGAGCTGCTTCAGTCCGTCACCCTTTTTCGGATCGCGATCACCATGCAGTTTCTCGACGTCTGGGAAGAGCTGTGGCCGCGTCTTTCCGCGATTGAACAACGTGACGACGTGCCCACGTGAGCGCGCGCACTCGACGATCGCCGGGCCGAGAAACCCCGTACCGCCGAGGATCAGCAACTTCTTGGGCGGCGAGGGCTCGTCGTTGCGTACGGCCGCGCACGCCGACAGCAGCTTGTTGCTCGCGGCAAAGAGGGCCGCGGCGGCGGCCGACTCCTTCAAGAAATCTCGACGGGTTCGGGTCATGACGACCTCCATGTGTTCATGGGATTCGGGTCGATGATTCGAGCGCCCGTATACTCGCGCGCAGGCGTTCGGTTCCCGGCGAAGCGGCCGTGCGCTCGAGTGAGCTAGCGCACCACGAGCACGACGCCGTTGGTGACGCTGAATCCGACGGTGTTCGCGGCGCCCGCGTCCTCGATGACGCCTTGCAGCGTGAACGTCGCGGAAGCCGTCGCTCCTCGAGGACGCCGAATCATCCACGGAGCACGAGCCGGCGAGCCTGAGATCTCGGGGACGACACCGCACGCGCGCAGCGACACGCCGCCTCGCAGGCACGCGAACGGCTGCGGCACGAGGCCCGGTGCAACCGGCGACGGGTTCACGGTGCATCCGAGAGATTGTCCGCGCGCGTTGAAGGGCTGCGCGTTCGCGGCCGGGCCGAGCCAAGCCCAGAGGACGTAGCGACCGCTCGCTGGCCCGCCGGGCGACGCGCTCATCGACACGGTGATCGGCTGGCCAATCGTCGCATCGACCTTGCGCGTGACCGGAGCGCCGGCGCTGCCGTTCACGAAGAGGACGTTCGCCGCGAGTCCACCGGCGCGATTCACGGCGCCGGCAATGCACGGGTTCAGCGACGGTCCCTGCGTCGCGCCGTCGAAGGAAGTGGGCGTTCCCGGTTTGTAGAGGCCGAGCGTCGCGATGAGGTCCGCCGGACCAGTCGACGCATCGAAGCCGAAGCTGTAGGTGGTGCCCCAGCGGATCGGGTTCGCGTTCGGGTTCGTCGCGAAAGGATCGGTCGACCACCGGACCGAATCGGCGCTCCGTGTGAAGGTCCATGGCAGGTTGGAGAATCCCTCGGCGATCGACTCGACCGCTTGAAACGTCGCGTTCGTGATCGCCGTGTCGGCCGCGACGGGCAGATTGAACGCCTCGACTTGCCGATCCATGTCGACGTTCGCGATCGCGTAAGAGTAGTGCCACGTGCCGTCGCCGTTGTCCGTGATGCGCGCGGCGAGAACGCAGCGGCCGTCGTCGACCGGCGTCGAGGGGATCGTCGTGAGCAGGGCCCCGCTCCAGGCCTCGATCGCCGACCCGAGGCGCGGGCTCGCGCCGGCGAAGTCGAACGTCCACGTCCCGCCGGGAGCCCCGGAAACGAGGACGGGCTTCCATGAGACCGAGTTCACGTGGTCGCGATCGTCGTGAGCGACGGCACGCACTTCGGCGACGAACGTCGCGCCGGCGTGAACCGTTGGATCGAGGTCCGCGTCTCGCGCGAGGAGTCGGTGCTGGATGGCGTCGTGTGCGCCGGTGTCGGTGGCGATGTGCGATCCCGCGAAGGTGAACGCACCTGTCCACGGGTTGATCTCGCTCCGCGGACCAAGGTCGCTTTGCGTCCCGATCGAGTCTGCGGATTCCGTGTCGGAACAGCCGAAGCCGAGAGCGCCGGCCGCCGGACTGCAACCGAGCGAACAAGCGTCCTGCTGCGTCGCGACGGTCACGTGCTTGGCCCAGGACTGTCCGATTTGCTCGAAACGGCCACCTTCGATGCGGTAGAGGTTCTCGACGACGAACGGGTGACGCGAGTCGGGGTTGGCGATCCAGTCGATCGCCTGGTCGCCGGCGTTGCAGAGGGTCGCTTGCGCGGCGCAGCCGACGACGTCGTTGACTCGCCCGAATTGGCGAAGATCGGCGATGTCTCCGACGACCAGATCACCGCCCGTGATCGAGCTGCACGAAATCGTGAGCGGAAACGTACCCGAGTTGCCGTTGAAGCCGAAGACGCGGATCCAATACGAGTTCCCCGGAAAGACTTCGGCGGTGACCGTGGACTGCAAGGCGCACGAGTCGTCGTTGCACGCGATCTCGTTCGCGACGCTTCCCGGACATCCGCTGTGGACCGAAAGCGCGGTGTCGAAGCTCGCGCCGCACGTTGCGGCCGCCAGTCGACAGTGGCTCGTCGCGTCGAATCGGTACCAGACGTCCGCCGACGATTGCGCGCCGCCGCAGGTCGACGTTCCGTCGTTCGATGCGCCGACCGTGGTTCCGAAGACGGTCCCGACCGAGACCGGTATCGCGCTCGAGCACGCATCGTTCGCCGGCGCGCCGGGATTGGATCCGCACTGCACGGCCAGCGTGAAGGTGCCGACGGCTCCGTCGAATCCGGCGATTCGGATGCGGTAGTTCGTCCCGCCGTTTGCCGCGAATGTGACCTGCGATTGCAGCCCGCAGAAGTCGTCGTTGCACGCGACCTGGTTGAGGTCCGTTCCCGGGCAGCCGTTGTGGATCGAAAGGACGGTGTCGAACTGGCTGCCGCACAAGCTCACCGTCATCGTGCAGCCCTGCGCCGGCGTGAAGCTGTACCAGACGTCGCTGATGCCGCCGGTGCACGTCGACACTCCGTCCGTGCCTGCGCCCGCGGTCGTTCCCATGAACGTGCCCGGAGCGATCACGGTCGCGTTGGCGCACAGGTCCGATTGAGCGGACGCCGTGCCCGTCGACGCGACCGCAGCCGTGAAGGTCGCCCACGCAAGAATCGTCGCCGGAGATTTCATGTCGGCCTCGTTTTGGGTGAGGAAGGGGGGACGCGATAGGCGCTAGGTTAGACCCGATCTGATCGCGTTCCAAGGCCCTGCTCGAAATCCTGCGGCGACCTCCGGCTACACCTCTTCGCGCTTCGGTTTGGGCTTCGGCTTGTTCGTCGGCGACGACTCGGCTTTCGGGGACTTCGCTTTCGCTCCCTTGCGCTCGGCCACGGCCGCTGCCATCTCACTCGCGAACGCTTCGAACCGCGGATCGCTCCGCAGGCTCGCGAAGTCGGGATCGTCGCGCAGGTGTGCGACGTCGTCCATTCCCGCGTCGAGCGACTTCGCCAGCCACTCGAAGACGCGGTCGGCTTCGCCCTTGTGCGCATAGCAGCACGCAAGGTTGTATCGCGCGTACTTCCGAACGAAACCGAGCTCTTCCTGCCGCTCGAAGGCACGGATGGCGTCGTCGATCGCGTCGAGTCGCAGATGGGCCCAGCCGAGGTGATGCCATGCGCCGCCGTCGCCGGGGTTCTCTTCGATCTCGCCGAGACTCCGGTCGCGCAGCTCCTCCCAGCTCGATGCGCCGAACTGCGCAAGCACTCGTCGATCATCGATCTTCTCGAAGACGATCGCGAGGTGCGGGTTCTCACGCAACGGCGCGAGATCGTCGTCGCTCCGAATCTTGTCAGCGTCGCTCCAGCCCGAATCGACCGCGCGTCCGAGCGCATCGATTGCGGCGTCGTTCTCGCCGAGATGCGTCAGGGAGCACGCCAAATTGTAGTAGGCGCGGTCCGGCGACTCGCCCCTCTCGGCTTGCGCACGGAATGCCTCGGCGGCGGCGCGGAAGTCGCCGGCCTTGAATTGCTCGAAGGCTCGCGGCTCCGCGCCGGGTTCAGCCGGGGGGGCGGCGCCGGCGATCGTCGGCTCGGCGGCGACGACCGCGGAATCGACCTCGGGCGCGACGTCGACGGGCGCCGGCTTCACCGCCTTCGTCTTTCGCGGCTTCGACTTGTTCGGCTTCGCGGGCTTTGGCGGCTCGTCGCCGCGATGCGCACTCCCGGCGATCGCGTCGAACCGTGAGTCCTCGTGGAGCGATTCGAGGTCCGCGTCGCTTCGGATCTTGTCGGCGTCGCTCCACCCCGCTCGGATCGCCTCCTCGAGGGCCTGGAGCGCGGCGTCGGTCTGGCCGAGTCGCGCGAGACAGCAGGCGACGTTGAAAAGCGCGCGGTCCGGCGAGCCGCCGTTTCGAGCCTGCGCTCGAAAGGCCTCGGCGGCGGCGTGGAAAGCACCGGCGTTGTATCGCTCGAATCCACGAGCCTCGTCGTTGCCGTCGTTCGCGGGCCGAGCCGCCTGACCGACCGCGGCGGGCCCGGCAGACCTCACCTTGGCCGCCTTCGACTTCTTGGGCTTCGCGGGCTCGGGCGCGTCTTCACCCCGCTCGGCTCGCGCGGCAATCGCATCGAATCGCGAGTCGTCGTGAAGGGACTCGAGATCCGAGTCACTTCGAATCTTGGCTCCGTCGTTCCAGCCGGCCTTCACCGCCTCGTCGAGGGCGTCGAGGGCAGCATTGGTGTCGCCGAGACGCGCAAGACAGCACGCGGCGTTGAATAGGGCACGAGCGGGCGAGTTGCCATTGCGGGCCTGCGCGCGAAACGCCTCAGCGGCGGCGCGGAACTCACCGGCGTTGTATCGCTCGAAGGCCTTCGCCTCGTCGCGTCCGTCGTCCGGCTGACTTGACTGCATCGCGACGGGTGCGGCGTCGTCGACGTTGCCGATCGACGTGGAGCAGTTAGGCGTGCATTCGACGTCTGCGCAATCGGGCGTTTCGCATTTCGCGCAGTCGTTCGTCGAGCAGTCGTCGGAGGCGCACGGCGCCTTCGTCGTCGTGCCGACCCGCGACGGAGAACACACGGGCGAGGGTGTGCCGGCGAACTCGAGGGCTTTCACCGGAGCTTCGGCGCCCGACCAGCTCGGAAGGACGACGACGGCCACGGCGAATGCGATGGTGCCGAGCAGCGGCGACACGCGCGACGACACGCCTTGACGAAGGATCATGCGGAGCCTCCATTCGAAGTTGCGGAAGTCCACGTCGCTGGCGCCGAGCGCGGGCGGAACGAGGGGCTTTCGCGACATCCGGTTCACGACGTCGAGGAGTGCCTCGGCGTAGTCCCGACGGTGATCGGGTTGCAGCGAGGTCGCCCACGCATCGCACGACAGCTCGGCCTGCGCGCGCATCTCGCGTCTCGCGATCCAGAAAAGCGGATGCCACCACATGAACACCATGGCGGCCATCTCGAACCAGGCGATCCAATGATCGCGACGGCGGAGGTGCGCCAACTCGTGCGCGACGATGCCGCGCGTGCCGTCGTCGTCGAGCGCGTGACCACGAGGATCGGGCCAGAGAAGCACGGGTCTTCCAAGGCTCCACACCACCGGCGATCCCAAGCGGCGAACGACCCGGACCTCGGGAGCACGAATTCGCAGCCGTTCCGCTACGTCGGCCACCGCGCGCACGAGCTGCTCCGGCGCTCGCCGCGCGATTCGCGCCGTCTGCGCGAATGCGCTGGTGCGCGCGAACTGCCACACGAGCACGACGAGCGAGCCGGCGAGCCACGTCGCCAGGAGCATCCAGGTCGCGTCGTCCCTCCATTGCGAAAGGACCCACCCGACCGACGACTGGATCACCTTCGGGCGCTCGGTCGGGGCGGCGGGCACAATCGGCCCGCGCGGTTCCGTCAGCGGAGACATCCCAGAGGGTCGCTCGAACCCGAGCGGAACGATGCGCTCGCGCCTCGCCGCCGCCGTTTCCCTGCCGGCGGCGATCGGAGAATCACTCCACTCGCGGCTCGAGTCCAACGACACCGAGTCGACGAACGACGGTGTGGGGTGAGTCTCATCGCGAACGCCCGCCAGCGTGAGGTCGAGCGGTCGCTCGGAATCGATCCGACCGCCTTTCGCCATGCGCGCTCGATCGGCCTCCGTCGCCGGCCCGGAAGCCGGGGCGATCTCGTCAGACGGATGCAGCCATCGAACGAGACCATCGGTCGCTCGAACGGCGGTTCGGCGAAGCCCGTCCGGCGGCCACGACGGCACATGCAACGGCGGCACGACGAGGCGCACGAGGACCAGTAGCCAAAGGAAGTGGCAAACGGCAGGGTGCGATCTCAGACATCGACACGCGACGGCAACGACGATCGCCAAACCAGCCGCAACGAGAGTGTTTTCCGTCACCCACGTCCACATGGTCGTTCTCCTACGAATGCGACGGGCGACGCGTTGCGCCCGGCGCCGCCTTCTTCGTCGTCTTTCCGTCCCGTCGGTCGCGCGCCGCCTCGGCCTCGACGTCGTCGAGGAGCCGGCGAAGCTCTTGGATCTCGGCCGGACTGAAGCGGCGCCCCTGCACCAAGCTCGCCATCAGCGGAACCGTTCCGCCCCCGACGCGCTCGGCGAGGTCGTCGATGTGCTCGCTGAGGAGCGCGTCGCGAGAAACGGCTGCGCGAAACACGTGGGCGCGACCGCTCTTGTCCGAGCGAACGAGCTTTTTTTGTTGGAGGCGGAAGAGGAACGTCTGAACCGTCGTGTACGCCCAGGTCCGACCCAGAGACTCGAGGTGTTCCTGGACCTCGCGCACCGTCGAGTCACCGTGATCCCAAAGCGTCTTCAAGACGTCCAGCTCCGTCTGGCTGATCGCGCGCATCGAAGGGGGCATGTGGCTCCTCCTGCAGGGTTCCCGTTCGAATGGTCCTCTTGTCCTACAGACTGTAGGAGAAGTCAAGACGATATTCCTACATTTTGTAGGAGATCGAATTCGGAGTGCGGTCGGCTCGCGCTTCCCGATTCAGCCGTCGAGTCGAGCGATCAGTGCGGCAGCGAGCAGGGCTCGCGGCTGTCGCCGGGGCCTCCGAACTGTCCATCGAAGTCGAGCTGCGTTCCCGCCGCGAATCCGGTTCCAACGATCCGCTGGAAGAACACACCGAGGATCGCGTCGGACGCGACGAGGTCGAGCCATCCTTGCTGGATCGGACGGCCGTTGCCGGCGACCAACTCGTTCGGATCGCCGCCGAGGTTGCGGACGATCCCGGAGATGTCGTGGAGCGGCGCACGGAAGAAACACTCGAAGTCGAACGATCGGGAGAAGCGCGTTTCTCGATTGTTGAACAGGAGCGCGCTGACGCTCGTGCGATGCGCGAAGTTGATGTCGCAGCTGGCGAGAGCGAGCTGATTCTCGAATTGCGGATTCGTCCCGCCCTCCTGGAAGAACTCATCGAGGATGATGCGGCTCGGCCAGAAGTCGTACTCCACGCCGTCGAAATCGGCGCGGCCGTTTCCATTGACGTCGGTGGAGACGTGGTCGCACGAGTCGCTCTCGGTGTCACCGACGTGTGACCGGAAGGCGTACGGTTTGTACGCGAAGAGGAAGTCCGTCCCGGTGTCGACGATGATCGCGCTGCCGACGAGCCAGTTGTAGGTGATCGGATCGAACGACTCCGGATCGCGCGCTTCGACCCAAAGCCAACCGACTTCCATTTCCGGATTGTGCTGATCCGCGAAAACGGTGAGCGTGTCGCCGGGTGTGAGCGTTTCTTCGAGATTGAACTCGCGGCAGAATCCGCGCGTCGTGTCGAATCCGAAATAGGTGTACAGGAGCGCGACGTCACCCGACCGGAATCCGTTGCGGCACGAGATGCGGCTCGTGTTGCTGTTGGTTACGGTGATGATCGTGCCGTGATTGGGCGTCGAATCGAACAACGGAAAGATGAGCGCCGACGCCGTTTGGCCGACGACGGGCTGAGCCGTCGCTGCGGCGGCGATCGCGAGCGTGCCGATGGCGAGTTCGAGTGCGGTTCGAGCGAACTTCATGACAAATCCTCCCAGGGCGTGCGGGTGCGGAGATCCAACGCAGTCCATCGCTCGAGCTTCCGAGCTCGAGCGCCAAAATCGATATCCCCGTGAACGCACAGCCGACTCGAGGCGAAGATGGTGCCATCGGCGGCGCCGCGCCGCAAGGGAACTCTGCCGCCGAACCCCGATTCGAGCCCTTCCGGCGGTTCGTGACATTCCTCTGTAGACACGAGACCCATGACAGGAGGTGATCATGTCCGCGACGAACTCAGCCGTTCGTTATCGTTGGAGCGATCTCGCGACGGATCGGCCCATGGAGCAACTGGAACGGCGTCGCATCATCGGCGAGAAGATGATGATCTCGCGCGTGCATCTCGAGAAAGGCTGCGTCGTCCCGACTCATTCGCACGAGAACGAGCAGTTCGCATGCGTGGTGAGCGGGCGACTGAGCTTCGGAATCGGCGCCGAGGGAAGCGCATCCCGGCGCGTCGTCGTCGTGGAGAACGGCGAGGTCTTGCATCTCCCGCCGAACGTTCCGCACTCGGCGGAAGCCCTCGAGGACACACTGGTCCTCGACCTGTTCAGCCCACCGAGCCAGACGACGGGGATCGACCGAAATCACTGATCCGGTTCGCCAGGCCTGTACGCGAGGCCGCATGATCGCTAAGTTACCCCCCTCACGAGCCGCGATCAGACTTTCCGCCCGAGAGAGGGAACACGCGATGCAGAACGGCGCAGAGCCGCACGGACGCACCGGAGAAGACGAGCCGATCATCGAGCCGAACAACGCGCTTCCGGAAACGTCGATGGAAGCGCTCCCCGAAACGCTTCGACGCGCGGCCGCGGCTGCGGGCTGGAGTCAGCTCATGCCCGTGCAGGCGAAGGCCATACCGTACGTGCTCGCGGGTCGGAACGTCATGATCCAGTCGCGCACGGGCAGCGGAAAGACCGGGGCGTTCATGCTCCCGATCCTGCACCGAATTGCCGTCGCGAAGACCGCATGCCAGGCACTCGTGCTCGTTCCGACGCGCGAGCTGGCGCGCCAGGTCGCCGGTGAAGCCGAGATCCTCGGCGGCACGATGGGAGTCCGGATCGCGGCCGTCTACGGAGGCGTCGCGTACGGCCCACAGTTCGAAGCCTTTCGTCGCGGAGCGCAAATCGTGGTCGGCACGCCGGGTCGAGTGCTCGACCACTTGCTGAAGCGAACGCTCTCGCTCGACGCACTTCAAATCCTGGTGTTTGACGAGGCCGACCGGATGCTGTCGATGGGGTTCTACCCCGACATGTGCGAAGTGCAGAAGTACCTTCCGCGTCGCCGAATCAGCGGCTACATGTTCTCCGCGACGTTTCCGCCGAACGTCATGAGACTCGCCGGTCAATTCCTCGACGATCCGGAGACCTTGAGTCTCAGCCGCGATCGCGTGCACGTCACGGACACGGAGCACGTCTTCTACGAAGTGCCGTCGATGGAAAAAGATCGCAGCCTCGTCCGGATCATCGAGATCGAGAATCCGGCATCGGCGATCATCTTCTGCAACACGCGAACGAAAGTTCACTACGTTGCGGTCGTTCTTCAACGCTTCGGCTACGACGCGGACGAACTCAGCTCGGATTTGTCGCAGGGTGCGCGGGAGAAGGTCCTCGGACGCGTGCGGACCGGCGCGTTGCGTTTCCTCGTTGCGACCGACGTCGCCGCGCGCGGCCTCGACATCCCGGATCTCTCCCACGTGATCCAGTACGAGCTGCCAGAGGATGCCGAAGCGTACATCCATCGAGCCGGCCGTACCGGTCGCGCCGGCGCCAGCGGCGTCGCGATGTCTCTCGTCGGTGGAATGGAAGTCCTCGATCTCGATCGTATCGCCAAGCAATTCGGCATCGAGCTCGAGAAGCGACCCCTTCCGTCTGACGCGGACGTCGAGGCGATCGTGACGCAGCGAGTGACCGGACTCCTGGAAGCGCGGTTGCGTGCGCGCGACAACTTGCAAACGGAACGAAGCCAGCGCTTCGTCCCGCTCGCACGTTCCCTCGCCGAAAACGAAGACGAGTCCGCACTCATCGCCATGCTGCTCGACGACTACTATCAGCAGACGTTGCACGCACCGCCGGTGCCGCCGGCCGGTGCACTGCCGCCGTCCCACCCGAGCGGGCCGCCGCCGTCGGCGGGCGGAGGGGGCTCCCAACAAAGAGGGAGACGAGGGGGCGGCCGTCGCGGCGGCGGGCGCCGCTCGCGCTAGCGAATTCCGCCCGCGCCGAACCCATCGGCGCGCATCGCTCGATTCCGCGAACCGAGTCCGCTCACCTGGGTGTCGCCCGATGCCGTTCGACAGCGGGTCCCCGAGTCGAAAAAAAGTGGGAGGGCCAGTTCGACCAGCCCTCCCACGTGAAGCCTCGGGAACTCGACTACCTCGGAAGGACGTCCATCGGGCGCATCATGTCGTTGTCCTCGTGCTCGAGGATGTGGCAGTGCCAGACGAACCGACCGGGGAAGTCGCCGAATTGCATGATCACTCGCGTGACGTAGCCCGGCTTGGCGCGAACCGTGTCCTTTCTTCCGATCTCGTTCGCGTCCGGCGGAATCGGCGAATCGAGCAGATAGGGAGTCACGGATGCCGGACTCGCGCCGCCGTGTGCGTCGCGGTACGCAAGGTACGCGTCGACGTCGAACGGCTGACGATCGAGGACCTGAAACTGGACCTGGTGGATGTGGACGGGGTGTGCGTCACCCGTCGTGTTGATGAGCCTCCAGATCTCGACGGACCCGAGCCTCGGGTTTTCCGTGACCGGATCCTCCCAGTGCCGAGGATTCGGCGATCCGAGAAGCGACTGGATCGGTGCCTCGTCGCCGTTCGGAAGGATCGAGACGTCCTCGTTGAGGCTGAGGTCCCGAACGCGCGACGCCGACGACGGCGGCAGTGGGATCTGCGGGCGAAGGATCGGCGGAACGAAGCTCCCATCGCCGTGGAACGGCTGATTCACTCGGAACTGCATGAGCTGACCCGTCGAGCCCGGAACCGTCGGATCGGGCGCGTCGTCGCCGCCATCGGGAAACGGCGCGAGTGCATCATTGTTGAGGATGATCTCTTGCCCGCCCCGCCCGCTGAAGTCGATGATCACGTCGGCGCGCTCCGCCGGCGCCAGCGTGAGATCCGAGATGGTCACCGGGCGGAACAGGAACCCGCCGTCGGTGCCGACTTGGACGAATGGCTGACCCGACGTCAGTCGCAGATGGTAGAAGCGCGCATTCGACGCATTCAGGATTCGGAATCGGTACTTTCGCGGCTCCACCTCGAGATAAGGCCACACGGTGCCGTTGACGAGGATCGTGTCGCCAAACGTCTCGGGCACCCAGACCGGCGGTACGGGCGGCGGGGCGCCCTGGCCGTCACCGGGATAGAAGAGCGAGCCATCCGCATTGAAGCGGCGATCCTAGATGATCAGCGGCAGCTCGTAGCGCCCGCGCGGCAGCGGCAGGAGATCGTCGAACTCGTCACGGATGATGTAAATGCCGGTGAGACCCGTGTAGACGTTGAGGCGAGTGCTGCCGAGCGCATGATCGTGGTACCAGAGCGTCGTCGCCTGCTGGCGGTTCGGATAGTCGTAGATGTCGAAATTGCCCGCGGGTCCGCCGAGTCCATTCGGCGCAGCGTGCGGGTCGGACGTGAACCAGTGCTCCGGGTAGCCGTCGCTGTCGGGTCGCACGTTTGCGCCGTGGAGATGCACCACGGTTCGCACTTCCGGAGTGTCCATCACTCCGTGCAACGTGTTGTCGACGGGGAGCGCGTGGTGGCGGGGCAGGTCGTTGATCCACTTCACTCGAATCGGCCGGTTGCGCCGGGTCTCGAACGTGTCACCCGGAAACTTGCCGTTGTAGCCCCACAGGCGCGTGGGCGGCAGGTCTCGGTGGAGCTTCCGCGAGAACGCGCGCATCGTGACCTCATAGTGGTCGACGCCGAAGACCGTTCTCGTCGGCTGCATGACTCCTGGGACGTACAACCGATCCACGTAGGGCGCGAGCGTCGGCGACGTTTGCGCCACGGCGCTCGACGAGCCCCACGCCAACAGCAGCGCAGACGCCGCTATGAACACGAGGCCCGCTCTCATCAGCGGATGTTGGGTTTTCACACTGTTTCCTCCAGTTGAACAAGTGGGTAACTCGATGGACGGAACGGGCCGCGATCAGGTGTGCATCCTTCACCCCCTTATGTGTCCCCAAGCCAGTGCTTCTTCGTCGACGATCGACGTTTCGGCACGATCCCGCTCCCGCGCGATGGATGACGATCGACGCGAGGGCTCTTCGATGGGAGGACGTGCCGCTTACTCGTTCGAGGGGATCGGTAGGGTTCGCCGCTTCTCGGTCACGTGACCGAGCAACGCAGACACTGCGGCTGCACGCAGACAGTCGCCAGGCACTTCGTTCGTTCTGTCGGCTCGCTGTTCGGCCAGCACAGCCGCGCGACCCCAAATCGCACGCGAAACGAACACGAAGACGGCTGCGGCGAAAGCGGCAACACTACCGTCAAGTACCCCTGGTACGGCTCCCGGCGCACAAGCTATCAGGTCGTCGTTTCGCGTCAATGGGCGATTTGAAGGCGCGAGGGAGACGTCGGTTCGCACCCGGTTCGGCTTTGCCGAAGCGTGCGTTTTCGGAACGCCGCCGAAGGCGTAGAATGCGCGCATTCGGCGTGAAGAGAAAGCGAGGCAGCACATGCATCCAGACCGAATCATCGGGCTCGCGGCGGCGCTCGTCACCCTATCGGCGGCGGCATCGGCGCTCGCACAGCCGTCCTGCGGCATCGAGGGTGGGGCGGCGGATCCACCGACCTTTGCGAACTGCACCGGCTGTCACAACGATCACCTTCCGAACAGCGGAGACGGCTCCGTCCGGCTCTCGGGTGTGCCTCTCGCGTGGTCGGCGGGGTCGACCTATCGTATCGCCGGTATCCTCGCCGACCCCGGCCAGAGGCTTTGGGGATTTCACGTGACGGCGATCGACGGCAGCGGACACGACGCCGGATCATTTGTTCCCGCAGACGCGAACACGACCGCGTGCTCGAGCGGCGGACGGTTGTACCTCAGCCAAACGGGGCAAGGTCGTCGCGGCGGAACTCTCGACGGCCCCGTGAGCTTCGACTTCGATTGGGTTGCGCCTTCCGCCGGCCGCGGGGCGATCGTCTTCTATGCGCAAGGCATTGCGTGCAACTTCGACGGGATGGAGGTCGGCGACTTCACGTACACGACGGCGGTCGCCACCTTGG
>JACOTG010000090.1 GCA_016178505.1 Planctomycetota bacterium | reverse complement strand
GAAGAGGAGAAGACCTGCCGCGGCGATCGTCGGGCGATGCGAACGGCGCAGCTTCGTTCGCTCGAGGCGCGCGAGCTTCATGCGCTCTTCCCGTCGCGCGCGGCGCGGAGTCGCTCGAGCAGCGCCTTTTCGAGCGTCGGTCGCTCCTCGTGAAACTCGTGAAGCGCGAGCCCCGCACCGCCCAGGATCTCCGCCGCTTTCGCGAGCCCGATCGACCGCGATTCCAGCACGACGCTTCGGCCGTCGAGGGCACGGGCGGCGAAGCCCCGCGAGCACAGCATCTCGGCGGCCCGTCCCGCTTCCTCCACCGTGAGGCAGAGTCTGCCCGCGCTCCCGCAGAGCTGCTCGGGCGTGCCGCAGAAGACCGTCCGTCCTTCGTCGAGGAGGAGCAGGCGATCGACGAGCTGCTCGACCTCGATCAAGAGGTGGCTCGCGAGGAGGATTGCCACGCCCTCCTCGCGGCGCAGGCGATTCAGCAGCTCTCGAAGCTCGAGGACGGCGAGCGGGTCGAGGCCGTCGTTCGGCTCGTCGAGAACGAGAAGCTGCGGACGAGGAACGAGCGCCAACGCGAGCGCGAGCCGTTGCCGCATGCCGAACGAGAACGTCGCCACTCGATCATCGGCTCGGGCGGCGAGCCCGACGCGCGTCAGTGCGTCGCCGACCGTCTCCGATGAGACGTTCGATCGCCGTCCCGCCGCGAGGAGATCGAGGTGCTCGCGAGCGGTGAGGCTCTCGTAGAGGAGCGGCGGCGCGAACGCGAAGCGCGCCTGCTCCATCACTCGCGGCCGCTCGCGCCAGGGATCGAGGCCGAGCACGCGAACCGTGCCCGACGTCGGTCGCAGGAGTCCGGCGAGGATCTTCAGAAGCGTCGTCTTCCCGGAGCCGTTCGGCCCGACGAGCGCGACGATCTCGCCGGCGCGCACCTCGAGGTCGACGGCGTCGAGGGCCACGCGCCGACCGAATCGGCGTCCGACTCCGTTCACCTCGACTCGCGCGGAATCCATCGGCCTCCCAGCCTCGCGGCGCGCACCGACCGATGCGCGGGCGACGGATCACCCTGCCTGCGACGATGGCGCCTGCGCGGCGCCGAGAAAAAGCAGCCCGCTAGCGCTCGGCTTCGGCGCGCATCGCTCGCCACAACGACTCGACGTGCTCGCGCTCGGTCGCAATCGCGCCGATCGAAACGCGCACCATCCAGCGACCGTCGAGGGTCGCCGGCGTGAGATAAGCCGCGCCCGAGCGGTTCACACGATCCGCCCATGCGAGCGTATGGCGATCGAGCGTGTCGCCCTCGAGGCCGGACGGCTCGTGGCGCACGCACACCGTTTGAAGCGGGACCGGCGCGAGCACGTGCCACGGCGGGGTCGCTTCGATCTCGGCCGCGAGCCACTTCGCGTTCTCGAGATCGCGTCGCAGTCGCGACTGCAAGCCGGCGACTCCCTGCTCGCGGATCAAGCACCAGAGCTTCAGCGCGCGGAACCGCCGACCGAGCGGAATGCCCCAGTCGCGCAGATTCTTCACGCGATCGTCGACGGCACTCTGGAGGTAACTCGGGTTCGTGCTCATGACGCGCACGAGGTGCACCGGATCGCGCACGTAGTAGAGCGAGCAGTCGAACGCCGCGCCGAGCCACTTGTGCGCGTTCAGCACGAGGGAATCGGCGCCCTCGATGCCCTGCCACATCCAACGGCACTCCGGAAGGATCATGGCCGAGCCTGCCATCGCCGCGTCGACGTGCAGCCAGATGCCGTGCGTCTTCGCGACGCCGGCGATCGCCTCGATCGGATCGAGCGCCGTCGACGTCGTGGTCCCCGTGGTCGCGACGATCGCGCACGGAACGTGACCGCGAGCGAGGTCCGATTCGACCGCAGCCGCGAGGGCGTCGGGTCTCATCGCGCGTTGCGCGTCGGTGTCGACTTTGCGGAGGTTCGCGCGGCCGAACCCCGCGAGAAGCGCGGCTTTGTCGACCGAGCTGTGGCCGTGATCGGACGCGTAGACGACGAGCGGTTTCGTCTCGCCTTGGAGCCCCCCGCGGGCAAGCGAGTAGTTGGAGGCTCGCTCGCGTGCGCAAAGCAGCGCGACGAGCGTGCTCGTCGACGCCGTGTCCTGGATCACGCCGCTCCACGACGCCGAGAGACCGACCATCTGGCGCATCCAGTCGGTCACGACCTCCTCCACTTCGGTGAGCGCGGGGCTCGACTGCCACGACAAGCCGAGCACGCCGAGGCCGGTCGAAAGGAAGTCGCCGAGGACCGATGCGAGGCTGGCGTTCGACGGAAAGTAGCCGTGGAAGTTCGGGTGCTGCCAGTGAGACAGCCCAGGCAACACGATCTCGTCGACGTCGCGGAGAATGGCGTCGAACGCCTGGGGATCATGCGGCGGAGAAGCCGGCAGCTTCGCACGCACGGATCCCGGCTCCGTTCGAGCCATCACCGGAAGGTCCGCGACGCGCGCGCGATAGTCCGCGATCCGATCGATCACGCGATGGCCGATGCGACGGAATTCTTCGGGGGTCAAAGAGTGCTCCCGCGTCGTCGAGTTCGATGAGGCCGCGCGGCTGCGGCCGATCGCGGGGATTCTAGTCGGTGGGAACTCCGGCGCGCCACAGCAACGTCGATCGCTGCGGCGCGCCGGCTCAGGGTCGACTTATCGGATGCGTCCCAGCTCGGTCGTCTCCCCCGGACGGAGGAGGACCGTGCCGAGCGACACGTGCGTCTCCTCGTCGACGATGAACGTGATCTCGTACCGGCCCGGGGAGAGGCCCGGGATTCGAAACTCCGGCGACTCGTCCGATTCGGGCGCCACGTCGAAGTGCTGAGCGCCGCCGTCGACCGATGCGAGGTTCAACAGCATCAGCGAGCCCGGGACGCCGAGTTGCCCGTGAACGCACGCCGCGCGCGGCAGCTCGAGGCGCAGCGCAGGAACGACGTCGGCGGGATCGCAGCCGAGATGATCGTCGGCGGTCGCGCCGACCGTGCCGGGCACGTCGAAGACGTCGATCAATCGAAACGTGCCCGACTCGTCCGTCGTCGCGGTCCGAGAGCTCTCGAAGTGCGGGATCGACTCGTCGGCGCGGAACGTCACGGTCGCGCCGGCGATCGGAAGGCCGAGATCGTCGACGACGGTCCCTTCGATCGTCCGTGCGGCCGGCAGATGAAAGTCTACGCCGTCCTGCAATTCTCCTTCGCTCACGAAAATGCCGCGCCGCGCGGCGAGCCCCGGCGGCACCTGCCGAGAGCCGTTGGTGCCGAGGAACCGAACGGTGTTCGCGCGAAGACGGACCGATCCGCGCGACTCGCCGTTGAACTCGATGACCGACTGCACCAAGTGGACGTCTCCCTCCGCTTCGATCTTGCCTTTCCACCGGTTGACCGAACCCAGCACGACCTGGCGCAGCTCGGCGGGTCCGGCGAAGAGGTCAACGGTCCCCGCCGACAGCCCCGCGATGCGGTAGCGTCCGTCGGAATCGGTGACCACGTCGTTCACTCGCGCGCCCGAAAGCGGCGCGCCGTCGGGCCCGTAGACGGTGCCGCGAATCTCGCCGCCGCGTGCCAGCACGAGCGTCACGTCTTCTGCTCCGGCATTCGCCTTCAGCGGTCCCGACACGTCGACCCACTCCGGGAGAGACGCGCTCACCGTGACCTCGCCCTCCTCGAGCCCGCCGACGTCGAAGCGGCCGTCGTCGCCGGCGGTCACACCGGTCCAAGAAAGTCCAGAGGTCACGAACAGTCGGTTGAGGCCCTGGAACGTGACTGCTCGAGACAGCACCGGCACGTCGGACAGTACCGGCGTCGCGCCGTCGATCGTCAAGTCGACCTTCGCATCGAGCGAAAGGCGAACCGGCTCGAATCGCGGCGCGAGCACGCTCGCCAACGTTTGCCGCACGCGTAGGTAGGGAACGCTTTCGATCGCGGTCGTCGAGTTCAGCGCAAGATCGATGACCTCGGCGTTGGCGCTCGAGGGTTCAGGCACACGCTCGACCTTGATCTCGGCGCCCGCGACCGGCGCGCCGAAGCGATCGACGACGCGACCGCGTACGTGCCGTTCCTCCCGAAGCGTGATCGTCGGAATCTCGACGTCGTTCTTGCTCGCGAGCGTCGCCGGAATCGTCGCCTCGAGACAGCCGTTCGCTCGCGCGACGAGAGTGACGTTCCCGTCGACGAGTCCCATCGCAGCAAAGCTCCCCGTCGCGTCGGCACGCACGGTGGCGAGGGTCGAGTCGTTTCCACGGATCTCGACCTCCGCGTTTGCAATCGGACGACCGTCGACGCCAACGACGAGGCCGTGCAAGCGAGCGTCGGCCGATTCGGATTCGCGGAAGACTCCGGCCAGCAGAGGTACGCCGTCGAGGAAGAGCGACCGACCGTGCCTCTCGATGCTTGCCTTCGGCGACTCCGAGAGCGCGACGGGGACGTTGACGTATGGCGATCGATCGTTCGGCTTCGCTCCCTCGTCGACGTCGACCTGGCCGGAAAAGACGTAAAGGAGCGCTCCAGCCGTCACGGCAGCGCCGTTCATGGATTCTCCCTCCTGTTGTTTCGTGGTGGCGACGAAGCGCCCGCCGCGTGTCCGGGCGCGAAGCCCGGGCGCCTCGACGACGAGGTCGCGCGATCCCGACGCGGCGTCGCAGTAGACGTCTCCCTCACGCAGCCGGACGAGGCCGCGCGTTCCTTCGACTTCGCGGAATTCCGCGTCGGCGCCCTCGCCGAGAAGCAGGCTCGTTCCGTCGGGCAGCGAGAGGCGGCGCGTCACCGGGTCGAAGCGAAGAGCCGTGGCTGGCGCGGATGCTGGCGTGGGCGAACGCAAGAGAAGCGCCGCCGCAACGGCACCCGCCGCGAGCGCGGCCGGAACGACGAACGCGACGATCCGTCGACGGCGATGCGCACGCAACCGCGCGCCGATTCGCGCGTCGAGTCCGCCCGGCACTTCGCACACCGGTGCGAGCGCCGCGCGCAAAGCCTCGTCTTCGGAATCGAACGATTCGGTTCGCATGACGATTCTCCAGTCACTTAGGGCGAGCCGCGCGGTCCGCCCCTTTCGAAAGCTCCACACGAAGCTTCGCCTTGGCGCGATGGATTCGCACCGCGGCGTGCGACGGCGCGATCCCGAGCGCCGCGGCGGTCTCATCGAGCGACAACTCTTGTTCGTAGCGCAGGAGGAGCGCGAGGCGATCCATCGGCGGAAGCGCCGCGAGCGCTCGCCTCACCTCCGCGGCGTCCTCGAGCCCAATGATCGGGGCATCGGCCGGCGGCCCCGTCGCCGCACCCTGCCGTGGCGCGTCGCCGGCCTGAGGCTCTCGACATCGGCGATGGTCTCGGCAGGCGTTCGCCGCGATCGCGAGAAGCCACGGCGCAAATCGACGGCTGGAGTCCCACCGCCCGATCGATCGATATCCGCGAAGAAAGATCTCCTGCGCGAGGTCGTCCGCATCGTCCCGGCTGAACGTCATGCGAAGACACAGCGAGTAGACGCGCCGGGCGTAGCGCGTCACGAGCGTTGCGTAGGCGTCGCTCGATCCGTGCCGCACCCGCTTCGCCAGATCCTCGTCACTCGGGTCGGGGTCGTCGCTCATCCCGTCTCTCGTACTCCGCCGCGTGCGGTGAACGCCATGAGGTACAGTCGGCCGCCTTCCAGATTACCGGAGTCTCGAAAAACCTCTCGGCCGGGACCACCGTTCGCGGAGCACGTGCGCGAGATCCTCCCCGCGCTCGGCTGCGCGAACGCACTGTTCAGGTCCGAAGCGTCGCGAAGCGCGCGCGTCGCGGATCAGGCGCGAGCGAGGAAGTCGACGAGCGCGGAATCGAAGGCGGCGGGCGCTTCGAGGTTGCTCACGTGCCCGACGCCGGGAATCGTCACGAGCGTTGCGCCGGGAATCTTCGCGACCAGCTCGCGCGATTCCGCGAGCGGCGTGATCACGTCCTCGGTGCCGCAGATCACGAGAGTCGGACACGCGATCTTCGCAAGGAGATCCGTCGAGTCCGGACGCTCTGCCATGCCGAGAAGAGCGCCGACGATCCCTTCCACCGGCGTCGACTCGATCATGCGGCGCACGAGTTCGCGCGCGGCTGGAGGCGCCGACGGAGACAAGAGCTTCGGTAGCAAGCGATCGGCGATCGCTCGCGCACCCTCGGCACGGACCAGCGCGACCATGTCGTGACGCGCCTTCCGTCCTTCCGGCGAGTCGGCACCGGCGCGAGTGTCCGCGAGCACCAGCGCCCGCACGCGCTTCGGGAACAGGCGGACGAATGCCAGCGCGACGTAGCCACCCATCGAAAGCCCGCAGATGGCGGCCGCCTCGATGCCGAGCCGGTCGAGGAGCGATGCGACGTCGCCCGCCATTTCGTCCATGCGAGCCGGCGGCGGCGCCACCGGCGACGCGCCGTGACCGCGGAGGTCGGGGCAAATCCACCACCCGAATCACTGAACGCCAACGAGATCTTCATTCGCATACGGTATCAGACACCCAACAACGACAGGCGCCGTTCGACGACCCGAGCCGCGCAGCGCTCGGTATGTTCGTCGGGAATCAGACACCTCCTCCATTCAAACGAATAAGATCGATCACTGTCTTCACCCACAACGCGTGCGTGTTGAGCGATGGGACGAGGCGCAGATCTTCCCCGCCGGCGGTATGGAACTGCTCTCGCGCGCGAATGCCGATCTCCTCCAGCGTCTCGAGGCAATCGGCGACGAACGCCGGACTGAAAACCGCCACGCGGCGCACGCCCTTCGCCGCCAGCTCGGGAATGACCACGTCCGTGAACGGTTGTATCCACGGCGTGCGCCCGAGCCGGGACTGGAATGACACGCTCCAGCGCGTCGCCTCGAGCTCGAGCCCGCCGGCGATCCCGCGCGCGGTGGCGAAGCACTGCGCGCGATAGCAATTGCGATTCGCGTCGACGATGCGGTCGCAGCACCCGGCCGAAGCCAAGCAATGTGCACCGGACTCGTCGCTCTTCCGAATTTGTCGTTCGGGCAGTCCATGAAAACTGAAGAGCACGTGATCGGGTCTCAGGTCGTCGATCACCTTGCGTCCGATCGCCGCGAACGCCGCGATCATTCCGGGGTGGTCGAAGAACGGCGGCACGACGTCGAGGAACGGCGTGTTCCAACGTTCGCCCGCGAGGCGATACACGAGCTCGAGCGTCGATCCGGTCGACGCGGACGAGTAGTGCGGGTAGAGCGGGAAAACGCACACGCGATCCACGCCCCGACCCCGGAGATCGTCGAGGCCCGCCGCGATCGACGGGTTGCCGTATCGCATCGCAAGGACGACGGGAACGTCGGGGCCGAGCGCCGTCTGCACGAACCGCGCCAACGCGCGCCCCTGCACGAGCAACGGCGAGCCGTCGTCGGTCCAGATCTTCCGATACGCTTCGGCCGACGCTTTCGGGCGTCGCGGAAGGATCACGAGGTTCAGGAGGAGCCAACGTCCGAGCGCGCTCATGTCGAGCACGCGAGGATCCGACAGGAACTCGCGCAGGTAGCGGCGAACCTCGCGCGTCTCCGGCGCGTCGGGCGTACCGAGGTTGACGAGAAGGACTCCGCGTCGCGATCCAGGTCTTGGCATTCGCGGAAGACTAGTCGGTGAGCGCTCGAGCATCAAGGCGATGACTCACGGTGCGAACGGTGCGGTAGAGAACGATCACGAACCGGGAGCATCATTCGTCGGTCGTGTCGACGGCGGAGTGGCGCTGGACCCGGCGCAGCGGAATGACCGAGGCGACGATGGCCGTCGCCAGGGCGACTGCAACGGCGAAGATCGAGTGCGTGAGGGGGAAGCGATAGCCGAACGTGAAGCCGGACATCTCTCGGAACAGCAGGTTTCCCGGAATGAACACGAGATTGCCGATCGCCACGCCGAGCGCGGCAGACGCGGCTGCCAGGCCGAGCACTTCGAACAGAACCGTACGGCGTCGGTCGCGAAGGTCCATGCCAATCGCGCCAAGGAGCGCCAGCTCGCGCGAACGGCTCAGCACCGACAGCGTCACGGTCACGACGATGCCGACGGACCCGATGAGGATAGCCACCGCCATTTGCACGATGCTCAAGTTGTTGAGATCGGAAACGACCGACATCACTTGCTCGACGAAGTCTTCCTTCTTCGTGAGGCGCAAGAAGTCGTACCCCGGCGGCAGCGCCGCACGTGCAGCGGCGAGAACCGCGCTCGAGTCCGCCGGCGGCTGCTTCCCGAGGCACAGCTCGGCAAAGTCGACGAGCGGGTCGTGAAAGAGCCGGCGGTACAACGACACGTCCATGAACACGGTGCCGAGGTAGGAGTTGAAGTCGTGGATCACGCCGGCAACCGGAAGCTCGACGCGGCCGTCGATCGCGTCGATGGGGATGAGATCACCCACTCGGATTCCGCTCATCCACGCGAGGTTGTCGGAGACGTACACCGCCGCGCCGGCCGCACAGCGCCGGTACACGTCGTCCGGATCACCCTCCACGAAACGATGCGTCGCGAGGCGTCCCGAGATCGCGACGTCGAGTGCGAAGCACATGACCTTCCGTCCGTTCACGTGGATCGGCACGTAACGGACGCGGAAGACGTCGTCGACGCCCGGAAGCCGGCGCAGCGGCCCGACCGCTTCGTCCGAGAACGGGAAGAGCGAGACGGGCGACGCGGCGTTCGCACCGATGATCACGTCGCCCGGAATCGTGCCGGCGAGCCACGTCGACAGCGTGTCGATCATCGCGCGCGAAATGCCCCCCTGCCCCACCACGAGCCCGAGCGAAAGCCCGAACGCGGTGATCGTCGTGGCGGTGCGTGCCGGATGCGACCGTACGGCATCGAGCGCGAGCCAGAGCGGCGGGCGCGTGCGCGGCGCGAGCCGGCGCCGGGCGATGCCGGCGACGACGAACACCGCGAGCGGCGTCAACAGCGCGAAGCCGGTGGGAAGGACGAGCACGGCAATTCGCGCCGACGAAAATCCGTTGCGGCTGGGGACGACGAGCAACAGAACGCCCGCGGCCACGAAAAGAGCGAGCCCGATCCATCCTGCGCGGGCAATTCTCGAGCGCGCCACCACGCCCGCGAGCGCCGGTTTGAGGATCTCGAGCGGCTTCTGTCGAGCGAGCGCATAGCCGGCCAGCAACGAAGCGACGACGGCGACGCCGATCGAGAGCGCCGCCGCTTCGGCGATCTCCAATCCACTCACGGAAACGCCGCTCACCGGAGGGACGAAGAGGAAAAGCGTTCGGATCGAACGCGACAGCAGCGTGAGTGAGCCGCGCGCGAGGACGATCCCGAGGAACCCACCCGCAACGAGCCCGAGCAGCCCCGACGCCGCCGCCTCCGCGGCGAGGAGCGCGAGCAGGCCGCCGCGCGTGAGGCCCACGCAGCGAAGGAGTCCGACGTCGCGCGTCCGCTCCGCGGCCGACGCCGAGGCCGTGTTGTAGACGAAGAAAACGGCCACGAGGAGCGCGAGCAGGCTGTTCATCACCAGGATCGTCCGGACGCTGTCGAGCGCGTGAAGCGCATCCCCCGTCGCGTCGGCCGGCGTGGCGACGGAAGCGCCGACCACCGTCGCCGCCACCGCGCGCACCCCGGCTGCGAGCGAAACGCCGGGTGCGAGTCGGATTTCGACGCGATCGAGTCGATCCGCGTGCCCGAACAGCCGCTGCGCCGCCGCGAGCGGAAGGAATCCGAAATCGCGTAGCGCCTGCGTCACCGCCGTCGGTCCGGGCACGTCGACGGCACCGACGATTGTGAACTCCCGCTTTCCAGAAGCCGTGGCGAGCGCGAGCCGATCACCGAGCTGGACGCCGAGGTGCGCGAGCCCGGCGTCGGTCAGGAGAATCGATTCGGGATCGAGCGCGAGACGCAAGGCGCCCCCATCCACGAACCGCACGCTCGCGTGAAGACGGCGGACGCGCGCATCGGCAACCGGATCGACTCCGAGAAGCGTG
>JACOTG010000089.1 GCA_016178505.1 Planctomycetota bacterium | reverse complement strand
TCCGCGGCGAAGCCATCGCGGACATTCCATCGAACGGCAAAGGCACGGTCGAGATTCGCGCCGAAAGCGCAGGTCTGATCATCTTCGAGTCGGCAACCGCGCCCGGAGGACGCGCCGGCGTGGAGGTATCCGAAAACGGCTGCCCGTGGCATTCGACGGACATGCTCAACCCGTCGTCCGACGACGAGCCGCTGAACGACTGGGTCACGGTTGTGCCCGGGCGCGTGCATTGGCGCGTTCGGTTTCCTGCCGAAGGCAACGTCGAGAACCCTCGCCAATACGCCGAGCCCCAAGAAGGCGAGGTCACGGTCGGCGCGGGCGAGCGCGTGACCGTGCACGTGCCGATCGTGCCGAAGCCACGGTGACTCGCGACTCGAGGTCGAGGAGCGCGCGCTTCCTCTCGACGCCGCCGCCGTAGCCGTGGAGCGAGCCGTCGCTGCCGATCAGGCGATGGCACGGCACGACGATGCACACGGGGTTCTGCCCGTTCGCGGCGCCGACCGCGCGCACGGCCTGCGGCTTGCCGACCGCGCGCGCGACGTCGCGATACGTGCGCGTCTCGCCGAACGGAATCGCGCGCACCTCGCGCCACACCGCGCGCTGCCACTCGGTGCCGCCGAGGTCGAGCGGCAGCTCGAACGCGCGCCGCTTCCCCGCGAAGTACTGCTCGAGCTGCCGCCGCGCCGCCGCGAGCGCCTTGTCGTCGCGCGCGATCTCGGCGTCGGGCCAACGCTCGCCGAGCACGTTCGCCGGCGGAATCGCGTCGACGAACCACGCGGCGACGAGCCCGCGCTCCCCGCTCGCGAGCGCCAACAACCCGAGCGGCGTCTTCACGACCGTCCATCGAATCGTCATCGTCTTCATGATTCCGTTTCCCAGGCCGTCGCACCGAGGCGGGCGAAGGCGCGCCCAAAGAGACCGGTACCATCCAGTCGAGTGAGGCCGCGAAAAGTTACACGAACTCCGATATCCTCACGCGCATGATCCTGCGAACTCCGCTCGTTCCGATGCCCGGCGCCGACCGCGTCTGGCTCAAGCTCGAGAACCTCCAGCCGATCGGCAGCTTCAAGATTCGCGGCGCATCGTGCGCGATCGACCGGCTTTCGCCCGAGCAGCGCGCCCAAGGCGTCGTGACGGCGAGCGCCGGCAACATGGCGCAAGGCGTCGCGCTCGCGGCGAAGCGCTACGGCGTGACGGCAACGATCATCGCGCCCGATACCGCGCCGAAGACGAAGCTCGAGGCGATCGCGCGGCTCGGCGGCCGCATCATCTCGGTGCCGTTCGATCGCTGGTGGAAGACGCTCGAGGATCGCGCGTACCCCGGCGTCACCGGCGCGTTCATCCACCCGGTCGAGGACGACGACGTGATGGCGGGCAACGGCACGATCGCGAACGAGATCCTCGAGGACCTGCCGGACGTCGAGCAGATCCTCGTGCCGTGGGGCGGCGGCGGGCTTTCGTGCGGCATCGCGCGGGCGCTCGAGGCGCGCGGCGCGAAGGCTCGCGTGCGCGTGATCGCGTGCGAGGTCGCCACGGCGGCGCCGCTCACCGCCTCGTTCGCGGCCGGCCGCGCGACGAGCATCGACCGCATTCCGAGCTTCGTCGACGGCATCGGCGGCAAGAGCGTCTTGCCGCGCATGTTCGACCTCGCGCGGCGCCATGTCGACGGCACGATCGTCGCGCCGCTCGACGAGGTAAAGGCCGCCGTGCGCCTGTTGCTCGAGCGCGTCCGCATCGTCGCCGAGGGCGCGGGCGCGACGCCGATCGCGTGCCTGCGCCAGGCCTTGCCGAAGAAGACCGTGTGCATCGTCTCCGGCGGCAACATCGACCTCTCGGTTCTGAGGGAGTTCCTCGGGAGCGCCACGGATTGATTTCTCGTGGCTTCAAGGTCGGCGACGTCGTCGATGGGCGAATCGTCGAACTCGAGGAGTTTGGCGCGCTTGTTGAACTCTGCCCTGGTGAGGAGGGCTTTCTCCACGCCGCGGAATACGCCAATTGGATCAACATCGCAAAAGGTGACAGAGTTCGCGTCCGGATCGTTCGCATCAGTGACGAAGGAGCAATCAAGCTCACTCGGAGTCCATAGGCCGGTTCACATCGAGTCCGAGGATTCACTCGGCGTGCGCCCCTCCGGACCGCGAACCTGAAACAGGAATGCCGGTCGGCGGCCGCTAAGTGGGAAAAATGTTCCAGGCTCCGTATGCGTCAGTTTGTCCTTGTCGGGGGACGGGGAGCACGTAGAATCGCGCCGCCTTCTGGACGCAGCAACGGTTCTGGGGATATCTGAAGTCACGGCGCGTACGCTCGCTTCGGGGTAGCGCCAAGCCGGGTTGTCTTCTCTCGTGTCGATGACGTGTCGGACGTCCTCGCCGCCGAGTCGACCGACGGTGCTGCCCTCCCTTCGTGTCTCGGCGTTCGTGCTCGTTTCTTCTCCTCTCCCGAGAGGGCTCCGTCCATCGCGGTCCAGCGTTTCGCCGTTGGCGTTGACACATCGAGATCGACATCGAGGGAGAGGGAAAGATGCGCGGTTGGCTCGCTTTCATCGTGGCGCTGTCGGTTCACGCCGGCGCTCTCGCTCAGTTTCATTCGATCGGGCTCACGGTCCGCGAGACCGCGGGAGTGGCGCGCCGGCAGGAGCCCGTCACGACCGGAGTTCCGATTCCGCTCGACGCCGGCGTCCGCGGGACCGATTCGCTGCGCGTCGTCGCGGGCGACGGGCGCGAGGTGAGCGCGCAGTTTCGCGTGCTGTCGCGCTGGTACGCGGCGGCCGACGACGCGAGCGCGCCGATTCGCTGGGTGCTCGTCGACTTTCAGGCGAGCCTCGCCGCAAACGGCGAGGCGTCGTTCGAGCTTCGTGACGACGCGCCGCCGGGCGCGATCGAGCATCCCATCGACATCACGGAGTCGCCCGAATTCATCGACATCTCGACGAGCATCGCGACGTTTCGCATCACGCGCGGCACGATGAATCTGTTCGACGGCGTCGCGATCGACACCGACTCGGACGGAATGCTCGACGACATCGTCGTCGCGAACGGCGGCGACGGCGGCATCGTCGTGGTGCGCGAGGACGGCTCGCGCTACGTGTCGTCGCAGGACGGCGCGCCGTCGTCCGTCTCCATCGAGGAGCGCGGGCCGATTCGCACGGTCGTGCGCGTCGACGGCCGCCTTCACACGCAAACGCAGAACGGCGCCTACGCCGGCGCGCTCGACTACCTCGAGTACACGGCGCGCTACCACTTCTACCGAGGACGCTCGGACGTCCGTTTGCAGCTCACGCTGCGCAATCCCGACAAGGTGAAGTCCGGAGACGCGCACCAAGGCGGCAGCGACGTCTTTCACTCATTCGAGGAGTTGTCGCTGCGACTCCCCGCGCGCCTCGGCTCGAGCACGCGCTTCGAGACCGTGGGCGACGGCGCGATCTCGGGCGCGCTCGACGCGGCCGACCGCGTCCTCCTCTATCAGGACTCGAGCGGCGGCCCGAACTGGGGACCGGCGTCGGATGGCAGCCCGTATTGGTCGACGACGTTTCAGGGTTATCGCGTGACGCGCGGCAGCGCGCCGCAGCCGCCGATCCTCGACGCAGGGCTTCGCGCGCTCGGACTCGGAGACGTCTCGGACGACCGCGCGGGCGTCGCGGTCTCCGTGCGCGACTTCTGGCAGGAGTTCCCGAAGGGCATCGCGCTCGGCGGCTCTGGCGCGGTCGACGTGCAGCTCTATCCCGGAAGTTGGGCCACGTCGCATCGCTTCCGCGGCGGGCTTCAGAAGACCCACGACGTCCTCTTCCAATTCCACCCCGGGACGGCGGTCGACGCGGATGTCGAGTCGGTCGCGCGCGCGTTCCAGTCTCCGCTCCACGCGCTCGCGTCGCCGCAGGCCTATCGCGACTCGAAGGCGCTCGGCCCGATCTCGACGCCCGACCCGAACGCGTTCCGCACCTACGAGGAGTCGATGTCCGGCATCCTCGACTACGCGGGCCGTAGTCCCCTCGCGCAAGGCGACCTCTACCGCGAGATAGACGACAAGGACGAGTACGGCTGGCTCAACTGGGGAGACCACTACCGCGAAGGCGAGAAGAACCTCCGCTACTGGGGCAACAACGAATTCGACTTCTCGTGGATCCTCCTTCTCGGATGGTTGCGCACGCCGGGCCACGACGATCGCTTCTTCGAGCTCGGCCGCGCGGCTGCGCGACACCTCGTCGACGTCGACCTCTACCACACGGACCTCGACCTGTTCTGGGCGAACCGCGGCATGCGCAAGCACGACGCGTCCGGCGTCACCGATCACAGCCGCGATCCGAACCTCAGCCACTTCTGGGTCGACGGCCTCGTCCTCTACTACTGGCTCACCGGCGACGAGAGCGCGCGCGACGGCATGCACGAGCTGCAATCGTGGATGCGCGCGCGCGAAGAAGATCCCGTGGGGCACCCCGGGCAGCTGAGCTACGCAGGCGAGGTTCGCAGCAAGGGCTGGATGCTTTCGGCGCTCGTCGCGTTCTTCGAGTGCCTCGGCGATCGGCGCGACTGGGATCTGGCCGAGCGCATGATCCCCGCGGAGATCGCAACGGGGACGACGAACGAAGGCTACATGCCGAACTCGATCGGTCTCGTCGATCCGTGGATGCACGGCTACGTGACCGAGGCGCTTGGCCGTTATTGCCTGGTCGCGCGCGCGATGCACGAGCCGATCAACCGGGCGCGCGAACTCCTCGTGCGCATCCTGCGTTTCCAGGCGACGCTCGCGTGGTCGCCGGCTCGGGGAATGATGGCGTACACGTGGGACCCGGTGACGCGCGAGGCGATCAGCTTCTCGAGCAACCTCTCGCAGACCGCGGTGAACGGCTTTGCGTACGCGTCCATTCTCACGGGCGGCGCCGACTTCCTCGCATGGGCGCGGCGTTGCTACGACTCGTACTACGACTATCGCAACTACCCATACTTCTATTCGACGACGCTCCTCACGCCGGCGAAGAACACGGCGTTCCGGCTGAGATTCGGCCAGGTCTACATGCACCTCCTGCAAACAACGCCGCCGGATAGCGACGGCCGGCCGCCGCGCATCTCGAACGTGCGCGTCGACGGCGTCACGTGGACGAGCGCCATCGTCCGCTTCGAAACGGACGAGCCGGCGGATGCGCAGGTCGTCTGCACCGCGAGCGGCACGCCGCAGGTCGTGGCGAATCAGCGTGGCTTCTTCCTGCACTCGCACACCGTTCGACTACACGGGCTCCGCCCCGGAACGACGTACCGCTTCATGGTCTGGAGCCGCGATCGCGCGGGCGACGAGGCGCCGCCGGCGTCGGGGACGCTGCGCACGCTCGACCCCGACGTCACGCCGCCCGTGATCGGGCGCGTCACGTTCGCCGAGGTCACGGGATCCTCCGCCACACTCCGATTCACCACGAACGAGCCGTCGGCGGGGTCGGTCGAGTGGGGTCCGATGAGCGGCGGCCCGCCGAGCACGCTCGACGAGCCGGACGGTCTCCGCCTCGATCACGAGATCGTCATCGCTCTCGAGCCGGACACGGGTTATCGCCTGCGAGTTCGCGCGGCCGATCGTTGGGACAACGTCGCGACGTCGCCCGAGACCTGGTTCCGCAGCAGCGTCGAAGGGATCGTGCCTGCGTCGTTCGACGGGCACCTCGTCGCGAACTACAGCGGCACGCGGCTCAACACGCACGGGCCGATCGAAGTTCGAGACAACGCTCGACTGCACTACGACGGGTTGCTGCGATTCGATCTGTCGACGATTCCCCACGGCGCAACGCTTCAAGCGGCGACGCTCGAGATCGTCAAGCAAGGCGGGAACTCGGTGACGGTGAACGTCCGCGCCGTCCGACACAACGCCGAGTCCGATCACGTGAGTGCACCCGGAGGCGGATTCGATCCGTCGGATCCGTGCTACCTCTATCGGGACTTATCGGCCGGAGTCTCGTGGGCACCCGGCGGCGGCGGCGCAGACGATGCGATGGGCGACGTCGCGGCCGAGATCGCCGTCGACACGCGCGAGAATCGCGCGTACCTGGCCGACCTCACGGACCTCGTCCGCCGATGGGTCGACGGCACGACCCCGAACGAGGGCCTCTTCCTCGAGGTCCACGGCACCGGCCTCTACGCCATGTTCCGATCGTCGGAGGACGCGGACCCGACCGCGCGACCGCACCTGCACCTGACGTATCGGAGGTGACGGGGCTACCTGTATCATTCGCGCGGACGTCGGACTCACGGAGGAGACATGTGCGTTCGCGCGATTCGCGGTGTCGTTGCGTCGCTTGCTCTCACGAGCGGGTGCGCGAGCCTCTTGCCCGCCGAGCACGTGACGGTGGAACTCACGTCCGATCTAGGCACGCGCTCGATCGACGCGCTCGCTTCGAACACGGTGTCGGTTCCGCTCCAGCCCGCAATGGCCGCGAATCCTCGCCTCCTCTCCGGTGAGTTCGAGATCCTCGGTCAACGACACGTGATGCGCGTCGACGACGGATCCGAGAGCGGCGAGCCGTTCGCGGAGGTCGACGGTGGCGAGCGCGTCGTCGGCGCCGTGCGTCAGGACGACGGCTCTGAGATCCGGCGGACCCGGATCCAAGGCACGTTTCGCCCGAACGCGACGTCCGCGACCGCGCCGCTCCTTCGCGTCGACGTGGACGGCGAGATCGGAACCGTGAGCGAAGCCGAAGTCGGCGTCGCGCCGCTCGCCGGATCCGTGCGCGTCTGCGAGAAGACGTACCCGTTCGTCGTGCTCGTGGACGACGCAACCGTGCCGAATCCGTTCGGGCCGGAGAATCTCTCGATCGTTTTCGATCGCGACGGGGATGACCTCTACGACGGGCTTCCGCACTCCGGCGAGGGCTTCGCGTGCGGCGAATGGGCGACGTTTCCCGAAGGTCGCGTGCGGCTGAACGCGATCGCGCTCGCGGGAGCGTTGGCGACCGCCACGTTCGACGTCACGGCGCGGCCCTTCTGGAGTCGGCCTGTGCCATTTCTCGGAGTCGGCGACCTCGTCCCGGACATTCAGGCGACGACGCTCGGCGGATCTCCATTCGCGCTGTCGTCGCTGCGCGGTCGCCAAGTCACTCTCGTCTTCTGGGCATCGTGGTGCGGACCCTGCCGCGAGGAGCTTCGCCGCCTCGTGGCACTTCGTGACGATCCGAGAATTCGCAATGTCACGATCGTCGGCGTGAACCTCGACGTCGATCTCGACGCCGCGCGAGTCGCCGCGCACGATCTCGCCCTCCCCTTTCTGAGCCTCGCGCAGCCCGGCGGATGGGACGACGAGCTGCCGACTCTCTTCGGAATCGGCGGGATCCCGAACAGCGCGCGAATCGACGCGGACGGCCGACTCGCCGAGCACCATTCGCTCGACAAGATTCTCTGAGCACGCGATCAAAGTCGAACGAGGCGCACGGCGACGCGCGTGATCTCGCCGGCCTGCACGTCCACGGTTTGCGTGAAGGGCGCGAAGCCGGTCGTCGAGAGCCCGAGTGTGTAGCGGCCGGACGGAATGCCGACTGCGAAGGCGGGAGGTCCGCCCTCGATCCGGCCGCTCGAGGCGTGTGCGCCGCGGTCGGTGGCGGGCGTCAACCACTGGGTCGGATGAAACGGGGCGCCCTCGATGCGAACGCCGCCGCTCGCTCGCTCGAGCGGCCGCCCGAGATCGTCCGTGAGGGTCACCTCGACCGCGCCGCACGGCACGAACTCGAGACGAAACGTCGCGCGATGATCCGCGGCGACGTCGACGGGCTCGGCAGACATCGCCACGGTCCGCGAGCGCGCGAACGCTTCGATCGTTTGGCCTCCGAGGTCCGTCGGCAGGAAGTCGTTCCCGTGGAAGTCCCACGCGACCGCGCGATAGCGGCCCGGCGCAAGACCCGTGACGGTCCATGAGCCGTCCCCGCCCCGCTCCGCCCACTGGAACGTCGAAATGCCGGCGTCTCCCTCGGCGAAAAAGAAGAGGTCGATGCGATTCGGAAGCGGATGGCCCGGCGCCTCGACGACGTCGAAGTCCGGCTTCAGCTTGAGCGACGACTTGTCCATCATGGGTGGCCGCGCGAGGTCGTCGGCGCCGACGAGAACGAGAACGGTGGGCGGCGCCGCGAGGCCCGGCGTCAGCACGATGGGGTCGGCGTACACGGGGCCGCGCAACGCGCCGTCGGTGCCGGGACACATCGCTCCCACGAACATCGGAATCGCGGTCGCGGGCACACTCACGAGCTGCGCGCCGT
>JACOTG010000088.1 GCA_016178505.1 Planctomycetota bacterium | reverse complement strand
GCCAGCAATCCCCAGCCCGCGGCCTTTCAGGCCGCGGGTACTGGGGAACGGGCCGATAAGGGCTGCATTGCGTCGTTGCTCGTCGTCATCGTGTTTCTTTCAACACGGCCTCCTCCTCGCGTCTAGCACTGCAGCCATTCTCGGCCCGTCGCGGCCGCGTGGCCTAGTGAGATAGGCTCCTAGCTCGTCGGCTTGAGGCTGTACTTCTCCATGCGGTAGCGGATCTGGTCGCGGTTCATGCCGAGGAGGCGCGCCGCTTTCGACTGATTGCCCTTGGCCAAGTCGAGCGCTTGCTTGAGGCAATCGAGTTCCAGCTCCTCGAGATTGATGCCTTCCTCGGGGAGGCGGAATCGGAAGCCGGACGCCGGTGCTGCGAGCGACGGTCGGCGAATCTCGGGCGGCAGATCCTCCACGACGAACTCATCGCTTCGCGAGAGGATCATCGCGCGCTCGACGACGTTCTTCAGCTCGCGGATGTTCCCCGGCCAGGCGTACTCCTCGAGGAGCTTCATCGCCTCGGCGCTCACGTCTTTGATGGACTTCCGGAACTCGCGATTGAAGTAGTCGACGTAGTAGCGAACGAGCGCTCCGATGTCTTCTCGCCGTTCGCGCAGCGCCGGAAGCACGATCGGAACGACCTTGAGGCGGTAATAGAGGTCGCTTCGGAATCTGCCGTCCTGCACGGCTTTTTCGAGATCCTGGTTCGTCGCCGCGATCACCCGCACGTTGACGTTGATGTCCATCGTGCCGCCGACGCGGCGAAACGTGCGTTCCTCGAGGAAGCTCAGGAGCTTCACCTGGAACGATGCGGGCGTCTCGCCGATCTCGTCGAGAAACAGCGTGCCCGTGTAGGCGAGCTCGAGAAGTCCCTTCTTCTGCGCCTTCGCGTCGGTGAACGCGCCGCGCTCGTGTCCCATCAGTTCGCTCTCGAGCAGTGCCTCGGGGATCGCCGTGCAGGCGATGGTCATGAACGGCGCCGTGGCCCGCGAGCTATTGAAGTGAATCGCCCGCGCGACGAGGCTCTTGCCGACGCCGCTCTCTCCTTGCAGGAGGACCGTCGTCGTCTCGCTCTCCGCCACGCGCTTGAGAAGCTGGAACACCTCGCGCATCTTCGGGCTGACCCCGACGATCTTGTCGAAGCCGAATCGCGAGCGCTGATCCGTGAGGAGCGTCTTCACCTCGCGCCGCAGCCGCGTCGTCTCGAGCGCCTTGCGAATCGTGACGACCATCTCGTCCATGTCGAACGGCTTGTGGATGTAGTCGTAGGCGCCGAGCTTCATCGCCTCCACGACTTTCTCGATGCTCGAGAACGCGGTCATCAAGATGACGAGAGCGTCGGGGCGCGATTGTTCGAGCTTCTTGAGCATCGCGATCCCGTCGGTGTCGGGCAGCTTGTAGTCGAGCAAGATGAGATCGAAAGACTGCTCGGCGAGGAGGGCTTCCGCGGCCGCACCATCCGGCGCCTCGAACGTTTGAAACCCCTCCTTGCCGAGACGCTGCGACAGAGACCAGCGGATGAGCTGGTCGTCATCGACGATGAGAACGCGTTCTCCTGACATTGGCAGCGCGATTCTGACAGCGAACTCGCGCCCGTGTCAATCGCGTCGGCGAGCCGCTCGCCGTGCCTTTTCGAGTTCGGCCGCCGTGTTCACGTTCACGAACGATCGGGCTCCGGGGTCGACCGATTCGATTTCCGACTCGGTCACTTCTCGCACCCGCACGTCCCCGTAGAACCCGGAGACCTTGAACTGCCCGCGCGCGAGCTGCCGCTCGATCGGTGTGAGGCATGCGCGCGAGTAGACGGCGAGGAGCGGTTCGACTTCGCCATGGATGCGGGCGACGACGACGTCGGCAAACGGATCCAGCATCACCACGAATCGAACGAGCGACTCGCGCAGGAACGGCAGGTCGCACGCAACCACGAGGAGCCGCGCATGCACCGCCGCGCACAAGCCTGCGTGAATGCCGGCGAGCGGACCCGCGTCCCGAAATCGATCGGCGACGGTGCGAAGCGCGAGAAAAGCGAACGTCTCGGGATCGTTCGTGGACAGCAGCACGTCGTCGAACAGCGCACGGAGAAGACGCACTTCGTCCTCGATGATCGGCCGATCCGCGACGCTGAGCAGCGCCTTGTTCGTGCCCATGCGCCGGCTCCGCCCGCCAGCGAGGACGATTGCCGAGACGCTTCGGATGGGTTCGAACGGTGGCGACGCCCCTTCGCCCGTCACCCCCGAACCCACGCTGCCGACCGTCAGCCCCTCGGCGATCCGGCGACTCCGGACGGAGCCGGGCTTCGACGAAGGGCGCGGGCGATCGCTCGAAGGTCCTTCGCGGCGCGGCAGTGGGGCGCGGCGGCGAGAAGCGGCGTCTTCCTCGCCACCGATGCGCCGATCTCCGGGTCCTGGACCACGGTCCCGAGACACGGCACGTCGCGATCGAGGAACTTGCTCGCGGCGCGGGTGATGCGATCGAATGCGGCGGTGCCCTCCGCGTCCGACGTGACGCGATTCACCACGAAAGAGACTCGGAGGTCCGGGTCCTGTTGATGGAGCGTCTTCAAGACGGCGTACGCGTCGGTCAGCGCCGTGACGTCGGGGGTGGTGACGAGAATCACCTCGCGCGCTTCGTAGAGGAAGAGCAGCGTCTGCGGCCCGATGCCGGCGGACGTATCGACGAAGATCCAGTCGTAGTTCTCCCGCAGGCGATCGATTTCACGCGTGATGTGGAGGATCTGGACGTCGTCGAGCGCGGCCAGCTCCGAGATGCCGGAGCCACCGGAAATGAGCCGGACGCCGAAGGGTCCATCGTCGGCGATGTCTTCGAGGCTCATGCGGTCGTGGAGGAAGTGCGACAGGTTGAACCGCGGTGCCATTCCGAGGAGCAGGTGCGCGTTGGCGAGCCCGAGGTCGGCGTCGATGACGGCGACGCGATATCGCTTGCGGGCGTACGCGACCGCGACGTTCGTCGTGAGAATCGACTTTCCGGTTCCGCCCTTGCCGCTCGACACGGCAACGAGACGGCCCGGCCGCTTGTGAAACCATCGCGACGGTTGAAAACGATCGGCTTTGAACAGGCCGAGGATCGACTGCGCGGAGCGGAGCATGGTCGATGACTGTCGCCCGATGAGTTCTCGACGGAAGAAAAAAGAGAGGCGGCAGATTAAGAGTCGGCGCGACGAGTGTCAAGTCCGGCCGCGCGGCCCCGATTCGGCGCGCAGTGAGTCTAAGAGCCTATCTCAGTAGGCGACGTGGTCGCGTTGCTGGCGCCGGCGGGTCAGATGCAAGGCGCGAGGACGATGCGATGCAGTGGAGGGTATCGCTGAGGACGAGCAACGCAGCAGATGGCCCGCCGCCGCCAGCAATCCCCAGCCCGGGGCCGCGAGAATCGCGGCCCCGGGTACTGGGGAACGGGCCGATAATGGCTGCACTGCGTCGTTGCTCGTCGTCACCGTATCGATTTTGATACGGACTCCTCCTCGGCGCCTAGCATTGCAGCCATTCTCGGCCCGTCGCGGCCGCGTGGCCTACTGAGATAGGCTCGAAGATCGACTCATCGATAGACGGCGCCGAGCATGCGCGCGAGCGACTCGTCGTCGAGCGGCCCAAGCACCATCGTGGTGAGTTCCGGGGAGCGCGCGGCCACACTCGTGATCGAGCCGAACGAACGCGATCGAGCGAGGATTCGCGAGCCATCGGGATTGCGAACGGAGACCTCGTGGTCGTACTGCTGCATGATTCGACGCGCGCGCTCGCGGCTCGCCGAGTCCGTGCCTTCGAGGGAATCCGGGTTCGGGGTCGGCAGGGGCCGCGTGTCGGCCTCGAGGAGGAGGACGTCGTTCAATCCATCGGTGTAGCGCAGGGCAACCGCCGAATCGCCATCATTCTTCCGAACATCCACGTTGGCGAGGTGGAATCCACCGGGCAACGTCGTCTCGGCCACGAGGTGCGATACCGCGTTCCGTGCCTCGTCCAGCGAGCTGGGAAGTGATTCGAGCCGCGTTGCCGTCGGCGTCTTGCCGGCCGGATGGGATTCGCCGCGCGCCTGAAAATCGAGGTATCGCGACGAGCTCGACAACGTTCCATCGGCGTCGTGGCGATCGATGCGGTACGGGAAGCCGGTCGAAGCGTCGACCCAGAGGATGAAGACCGGACGCGAAAAATCGTCGCGAGACTGCACGCGAACGACGCGAACGGCGTAGCCGAGGATCTGCTCGGACCGCACTGATGTTGCGGAGTAGTTTTGGAAGAAAAGCCCCTCGTTGCGAACGTCGAATCGGATGTCGTCGACCGATGCCACGGACGACGGCGCGCGGGGCGTCACAGCGGTGTGGCCTTCGGAGACGGCAGAAGACGCTTCGGGCACGTCGCGCGTGAGGACTTGGCCGTCGCCGAGGGACGATTCGTCGAAGATCGAAGCGACCTGCCCATCGGTCGACTGTACGTGGTACCGCGTTTCGTGCATCGTGCCGCTGTCGCGAAGCTGCACGGCGAGAGTGCCGCTCCAATTCATGGATTCCGAGATGTGGATCGCCTTGCGGACGAGCCCTTCGCTTTCGACGTCGGCCCGCGCTTGCGCGCCGAGCGCCACGATCGCGGTCAGGCCGGCCACGAGGGTGGCGCGGTGAGTCACCACGACGAGTCGGTACTCTCTCACTTCCAGCCCTCTTTCAGGATCCGGTAGTAGGCGTCGGCCGGGTCCGTGTCGCTGAAGAATGGGTTGTCCTTGTACAGGCGATCCCGCAGCTCGTAGTCCGCGAAGCTCGTGCAAACGACGTCCTCGCGAAGGAGGACGACATGATCGGGCCGTGCCCGGTGAAGCACGAAGATGGCGAGGAAGGTCGCCGCGATCGCGGTCGCGGCGATCGGCGCGGCGAATCGGAGAACGCGGAACCGACGCGGCGTCGACGCTCGTCGTTCGATTTCGGCTTCGATCTGAACCAACAAGTCGGGCGGAGCGCTGACGCGCGGCAGTTCGTGGAAGACCCTTGCGAACATCTCCTGGCGCGCGCGCACTCGCCGACATGCCTCGCAGTGCGCGACGTGCTCGTCGAGATCGCGAGCGGCCTCGACGGCGAGGCTCCTGCCGAGGTCGTCCTCGAGCTGCTCGCGAACCCAATCGCAACCGATGTTCACGTTACTCACCTCCACCTCCCATGCGTGGAAAGGCGCTCTCTCGTTCCTCCCGGACGACGCCGTGCAGCAGCGGCTCGAGCGCTGCATGCGCACGATTCAGTCTCGACTTCACCGTGCCAATCGAGCATCGGAGGATTTCGCCGATCTCTTTATAGGAGCGATCCTCGATGTAGCGCAGAACGACCACCGGCCGTAGCCGTGGGCTGAGTTTGTCGATCGCCGCCTGCACTTTTCTCTCGAACTCCCTGTTGGACAACCGGCGGTCGGGCGCATCCACTCGCAAATCGACGGGTTCCGACCCGTCGGGAAGCACCGCGACATCGCCACTCATCTCGAGCGCATGCCGCGAGTTTCGCAGCACTCGCCGCCGACGCTCGATGCTGTAGTTCACGACGATCCGATAAAGCCAACTCGAAAACTTCGATCGCGTTCGAAAACCAGGAAGCTTCTCCCACACAGCCACGAAGCTGTCCTGAATGACATCCTTCGCGAGATTGAAATCCCCAGTGATCCGATAGGCGGTGTTGAATGCTCGATCTTGGTACTTCTCGTACAGCTTTCCGATCGCATCACGTTTCCGTTCAGGATCTCCTGTTAGAAACTCGCGGACCACTGCTAGATCGGGATCGCCCTTCATCGATTGCGAGCCTCGACCTCGCTCTTCAGGGGATTAAGATTTCGGCGTAAGTCCAAATGTTCCATTGTCCCTGGGCGATACAGCCCGTCGTCGAAGGCGAAACGGGCCGGACCGACCCGCCGAGCCTCCCGCTCATCCGATCCGACGCTTCCCGCCCCGTCGCCGGCATCGTAGCCGATTCGACGATTCTTCGAAACTGTTGTGCTGCTTTGTTTTCGCGGCTTTCCGATCGCGAGATTCCGCGACAGAAAGTGCAGGAGAACCCCGACGTCGGTGACGATCCCAACGGCCTGCGCCGACCCCCGATTGCAGAGCTTGTCGACGACCGCCGGATTGATGTCGACACATACCGCAGGAATCCATGCCGGAAGCAGATTCCCCGGCCGATCGCATGCAACAGGCTCGACAGCATCAGGACGGTGTCCGCGTCGTGCCGGGTTTTCCGGTACCGATCTCGAGCGTCACGCATGTCCATCACGGTTTCCGGCAGGGGGCCGTCGTCGCGAATGCTCCCCGCGGCGACGACCGGCATCCGCCGCTTGAAGCCCTCGTAGGCGATTCCGCGACGAAGTCGGCCTTTGCGAATCGCCGCGGCGATCCTCCCAACGACCGAATGGCGTTGATGGCCTTCATGTCAACACGCGCCATGCTGAGTTCTTCGTTCGTGCGACCCACTCGGAACTCGAGGATTCGAAATCGGCAACGGCGGGAGAGGATGCAACCGAGGATCTGAGACAGCGTGTCCGAGTCGAGCCGGTGTCCGCGCGAGGCGACGATTCGCTCGTGCATGCTCGATCAGCTCTCCTCGTCGCCCGCGCTGAGCGCGGCGTAGATGCGGCCGTGGACCTCGTTCATCATCTGCGCGAAGTCGGCCTGCGCACGGGCGAGATTCTGGAGCTTCGGGTCGGCGCGAACCTCCTCCTCGATTCGCTGGAGGGCGTCGAGGTCGTCCTGCATCGCGGATCTCGATTCGCCCGCGCGGTCGCGTTTCCCGACCCTCTCGCGCAGGTCTTCGAGTCGTTCCGCGATGCCGCGGCTCTTCGAGTCCGCCAGCACTTCGGATTCGGCATCTCGGACGGCCCGAAACCGCGGTTGCTCGGCCAGCGCCCCTCCGAGTCGAGTGGCGAGGTCCAGGATTTCTCCGATCGTCAGGGGGATCGTCACTCGTGTCTCCTTCGTGGCTTCGTGATCGTCATCAACGCGCTGCGGCCGGCTCGCGGATTCCGGCGACACTCAGCGCCTCTCGCAGCTTTTGTCGGTTGGACTCGCTGAGCGGCGTGAGCGGCAGCCGCACCTCGGCGTCGATCCGACCGAGCATCTCGAGAGCGGCCTTGACCGGAATCGGATTCGACTCGAGGAAGAGCGCGCGGAAGAGCGGATAGAGCCGGCGATGGAGCGAAAGGGCGGCTGCCCCGTTGCCTCGATGGCAGGCGTCGACCATCTCGCGCATCTCCCGCGCGGCGACGTTCGCCGCGACCGACACGACGCCCTTCGCGCCGACCGACATGAACGGCACGGTCGTGGCATCGTCTCCCGAGAGCACGGTCATGCCGGCAGCGGAGAGGCGCGTCACCGCATCGAGATTCCCGCTCGCTTCCTTGATCGCGACGATGTTGCGAGTCTCGGCGAGGCGAAGAACCGTCTCCGCCTCGAGCGTGCAGCCCGTGCGCGACGGAACGTTGTAGAGCACGATCGGCAAGTCGCTCGCCGCAGCCACGCGACGAAAGTGCGCGAGGAGGCCCTCCTGCGTCGGACGGTTGTAGTAGGGGACGACCACCAGGGCTCCCGCCGCGCCCTCCTCGGCCGCGGCACGCGTCAGCGCGACGGCCCGGCGCGTGTCGTTGGAGCCGGTGCCGGCCAGCACGGGAATGCGTCCTCGCGCGGCGCGCAGCACCCGACGCACGACGGCGCGGTGTTCGGCGTCGTCCAGCGTTGGCGACTCGCCCGTCGTGCCGCAGGGCGAAACGACGTGCGTTCCCGCGTCGACGTGCATCTCGACCAGAGACTCGATTGCGCCTTCGTCCACCTCGCCACCGCGAAACGGCGTGACGAGCGCAACGGTGACCCCTTCGAACATCGTTCCCTCCCCGTTGATCCGTTCACCTTCGGTCTGCGACGAGAGCCTTCATCTCGCGAACCGCCCGTTCGATGCCGACGAAGACCGCGCGTGAAATGATGCTGTGCCCGATGTTCAGCTCCTCGAGATGGGGGAGCCGAACGATTCGTCCGACGTTTCGGTAGTCGAGGCCGTGACCCGCGTGAAGGTGGAGACCGATCTCGCCGGCGGCCGCGGCCGCGCGTTCGAGCTCCTGCGCCGCTTCCTCCGCCTCGCTCTCGCTGTGCGCCCCGGCGTATCGTCCCGTGTGGAGCTCGACCGAGTCCGCGCCGAGATCGCGCGAGCGCTTCACGGCGTCGCGGTCGGGATCGATGAAGAGGCTGACGACGATGCCGCTCGCATGCAATCGAGCGATCACCTCGCGAAGCCGCGTTGCGCCGCCCGCAACGTCGAGGCCGCCCTCGGTCGTGAGCTCCTGCCGCCGCTCCGGCACCAGCGTCGCTTGATCCGGCTTCACGTCGAGCGCGACCATGACGATCGGTTCGGAGCCCGCCATCTCGAGGTTGAGCTTCGTCTTCACGACGGAGCGGAGCAGGCGTACGTCCCGGTCCTGGATGTGGCGACGATCTTCACGAAGGTGGACGGTGATGCCGTCCGCGCCGCCGAGCTCGGCGAGCGACGCCGCGAGCACGGGATCGGGCTCGCGGCCCTTGCGCGCTTCGCGAACCGTCGCGACGTGATCGATGTTGACCCCGAGCTTTGCCATCGAGATCGGCCCAGTCTATCGTGTTCGCCCGTGAGAGTCATCGGTGGGTCGCGGCGCGGTTTTCCTCTCGTCGCTCCGGAAGGGCGATCGACGCGACCGACTCTCGACCGCGTGCGCGAGTCCCTGTTCAACATCCTCGCGAGCGTCGAGGACGCGAGCGTACTCGACCTCTATTCGGGATCGGGGTCGTTCGGGATCGAAGCCTTGTCCCGCGGTGCGCGTCACGTCTGCTTCGTCGAGCGTGACCGCAACGCGCTCCGGGCACTGGAGCAGAATCTAGAGAAGACCCGTTTCGTTTCGTGCGCGACGATTCTTCGCACCGACGTCTTGGGCCTTCGGGAAGCCACGGGCTGCGGCGAGCCGTTCGATCTCGTGTTCGCCGATCCGCCGTTCGCCCTGCTGCGCACGACGGACGGATGGCAGAAGCTCGGCGCGACGATGACGCAACTCGACACGACCGGGGCCATCGGCGGCAACCCGAGGGTCGTCGTCGAATCGGAGGCCGCGTTCGCGCTCGCGAGTGCATTCGGGCCGTTCGTGCTCGCCGACCGGCGCGTTTACGGCCGCGCCGCGATCTCATTCTTCGCACGCGGTGCGTGAACGAAATAGTCGATCAAGTTTCATTTTCCATCGTCCGATATCCAGTACCGGAACCGGGGCGAGCCGCCCGGTTCGGTCGCAATGCTCATGCAGGCTCGGCGAAAGCCGCGCCCCTGCCCAATCGGCTCGAGACCGGGGTATGGCACGACGCGACGATGCTCCGTCAGCATCGCGGCGCGGGCCCTGTCGTGGAGGAATCGAGCGAACCGTGGAACGTACCGACCGAACGGACCCGTCGGACCCGATGGATCGAAGCGATTCCGGAGACCGGAACCGCGAGCGCGGCGACGCGTCGCCGCCGAACGATTGCCGCGAGGACCGCGTTCGCGAGATTCAACGCCTCGTTCGGGCGAATCGGTACGACTTCGAGAACAAACTTCCGATCGCGCTCACGCGATTGATGAACGACGTCGTCGAGTGACCGGGCTCGATGCCGGCGTGCTTCGACGCGACGCCGGCCGTCGACGTCTCCACGATTCCGCTCGCCTTGACGCTCGAAGCGACGCGGAGATACCGTACCGCGCGATCTCACCCGACCCCGCTGGCGGTAAAACTCATGCTCGAAGATCTCGTCGTCCGCGATCTCGCGATCATCCACGACGCTCACGTCCGCTTCACGGAAGGATTCAACGTCGTCAGCGGTGCGAGCGGCGTCGGAAAGTCTCTCCTCGTTCAGGCCGTCATGCTCGCGCTGGGGCGACGTGCGAGTTCCGCGTCGGTTCGCGCCGGATGTCGCGAGGCGATCGTCGAGGCGCGTTTCCGCCTTCGCGGTCGCACCACCGACGAGGTCACGGCGATCTTCGGCGCCGGCGCGCCGCTCGAGGATGGTGAACTCGTCCTGCGCCGCGTGATCGAGCGCGAGGGACGCAGCCGCGCGACGGCGAATGGTCGAATGGTTTCCGTTGCCGAGCTCCGGGCGATCGGCGAACGACTGGCGGACGTCCACGGACAGAACGAAGAGCAGTTGCTTCTCCGACCCGCCGTGCAAGCGCATCTCCTCGACGAGTTCGCTGACGTCGTCGAGGAGCGCGCGGCGTTCGGGGCGACCCTTCGGCGATTGCGCGATCGGGACGTCGAGGCCGCGGAGCGCGCGAAGCGGCTGCACGACGTCGCGGAGCGCGAGGACATCCTTCGGTTTGCGCTACGCGAGATCGACGAGGTGGGCGTCAGGCCGGGCGAGCTTCGCGCTCTCTCCGAGGAGGTTTCGCGGTCGCGTCATGCGTCGCGCATCCGCGAGTTCTTTTCGGGAGCCGCCCTCGCGCTCGACGAGACGGACGGTGCGGCGCTCGAGCGCCTTCGATCGCTGGAGTCGGGACTCGACGCGTTGGCGCGCGAGGTGGAAGGGCTTGATCGAATGCGTGAGCGGCTCCGCGACCTCGTCGCGGCGGGCGAAGACCTGGCCGCGTCCTTTCGCGCGGAGTCCGAACGCGTCGATCTCGATCCGGAGAGCGCCGCGCAAGCCGAGGACCGGCTCGATGCGCTGCGGCGCCTGCTGAAGAAGCACGGGCCGACGGAAGAAGACGTGATCGCTCGCCGACGGACTCTCGAATCGGACCTGCGCGCGCTCGAGCAGGCGGAAGAATCGGCCGCGGAGGAGACCGCCGAGCGAGCCGCGCTCGTCGCCGAACTCGAGCGACGCGGCGACAAGCTGACGCGCACCCGTCGCGACGCGGCACGCCGGCTCTCCGCCGGCGTGGACCGAGAGCTCGCGGAAGTCGGGCTCGTCGGCGCCCGGTTCGAGATCCAAGTGGAGCCGCAATCGCTCGAGCGGGCAACCGAGTCCGGAATGGACCGCGTTGCCTTCCTCTTTTCTGCGAATGCCGGCGAGCCGTTGCGCCCGCTCGGCGCCGTCGCGTCGGGCGGCGAAACGTCGCGCGTGATGCTGGCGCTGCGCTCGCGCCTCGCAACGGCGGACCCGGTTCCGCTCCTCGTGTTCGACGAGCTCGACGCGGCGGTGGGAGCGCGTTTCGGTCGCGTGCTCGGCGAGAAGCTCGCCGCGCTAGCGAAGGGACGGCAGGTCCTGTGCGTGACTCACCTGCCCCAAATCGCGGCTTTTGCCGCGCACCACGTCAGGGCCGAGAAGGAGCACGTCCACGGTGCCGTCTCCACGCGGTTCGTCGAGCTCGGCCCCGAGGAGCGCGTGCAAGAGATCGCACACATGATCAAGGGGCCGGACGCCTCGGCATTGACCGTCGAGCAGGCGCGAGAGCTTCTAGCCGAAGCGGCGTCGCCCCGTCCGGTCGCCGCGAAGCGCACGGCCCGCTGAACCGTGGCGCACCTCGCATCGCCGGCCCGCGCGACGACGACGCGCGTCCTTCGCGTTCACCCGATTCCCGTCGAGCGGGTTTGGGGAGGGCGGCGTCTCGCGACGGAACTCGGGCGTTCGCTCCCCGCGGGAAAACGCATCGGCGAATCGTGGGAGGTCGCGGACGTCGGCGACGTTTCGAGCGTCGTTGCCGCCGGCGAGCACGCGGGACGCAGCCTTCGCGCGATTCTCGGTCGCGGGCGGCCGTTCCCGCTCCTCGTGAAGTGGATCGACGCGCGGGAAGATCTCTCGTTGCAAGTTCACCCGGACGACCGGATCGCACACGTGCATCACGGCAGCCGGTGCGGGAAATCGGAGGCGTGGGTGGTCCTTCGCGCCGACCGCGGCGCGCGGCTCGTCCTCGGTCTGCGGCGGGGCGTCACTCGTCGGGCCCTCGAGGCGGCGTGCCGCGCGGGTCGCCCCGAACCGCTGCTCCGCGAAGTGCGCGTACGCGCCGGCGACGTCGTCTACTCTCCGGCCGGGACCGTTCACGCGATCGGCGGCGGGCTCCTCCTCCTCGAAGTTCAGCAGCCGTCTGACACGACGTATCGCCTCCACGATTGGGGACGCGTTGGTCTCGATGGGAAGCCGCGCACCTTGCACATCGAGCACGGGACTCGAGCCGTTCGGCTCTCGCCGCGTCGTGCCGGAATCGTGGGGCGAGTCGATGCGGGCCCGCGAAACCGATTGCGTCGCATCTTGTCGAGCCGCGCCTTCTCACTCGACGTGGCGCGAGTCCGAGGCCGCATCGACGCGGCGCCGCCGACGGCTGTCGAGGTTTGGGTCGTGCTCGGCGGCGAAGGCATCGTGTCGGCGGGAGGCGATCCCGGCGAGCGAGTGGAGCGCGGAGGATGTTGCATCGTGCTCGGCGGTATCGGGCGAATCGCGTGGCAATCGGTCGGACGCGCCGACCTCAATCTCCTGCGGGCGCGACCGGCCCGCCGCGCTGCTCGCGGCGGATGAGCAGGATGTTCCGAGTGTAGGTGAAGAGGCCCGTCACCGACGTCAAGATCACCGGACCTTGACTGATTCCTGCGCCATAAACGAGCTGAATGGCCGCGGCGACGTTTCGCATCCACCAAAACCCCAGCGGGACCACGCTCTTCTTCTGGCGCTCGGACACCCACCATTGAAAGACCAGGCTCAGCCCGAACAGGACGTTCGACGTGTAGCCGAGGATCTGCCATAGGTGCCCTTGTGTCTCGCTGCTCATGATTCGCTCCGGATCCGATAGCCGAGGTGTCGTTGCTGCATCCAGCGCACGGCGAAGAGGTCCTTGATCCCACGGAAGAGTCGATTGCCGATGCCGTACTTCGAGCGGCCGAACCGGCGCGGATGGTGCTTCACGGGGAGTTGCACGATCGCGCAGCCCTCCATCTCGAGCAGCACGGGAAGGAAGCGGTGCATGCCGGTGAAGAGTTTGATCTTCAAGAGATCGGCACGACGAAAGGCCTTCAACGAACAGCCGGTGTCGATGACGGGATCGCCGGTCGCCGCTCGGCGGACGGCATTCGCAACCCGCGACGAGACGCGACGAACGAGAGAATCCTCTCGCTTCGTGCGGATGCCGCATACGACCGTCGCCTCGCGACACGCGGCGACGACCATGGGGATGTCCGCCGGATCGTTCTGGAGATCGGCATCGATGGTGACGACGACGTCGCCGCGGGCGGCCTTGAAGCCGGCATCGAACGCCGCCGTTTGGCCGAAGTTTCCGTCGAAATGGAGGACGCGAACGCGAGCGTCGCGCCGCGCGACGTCGTCGAGCAGCGCGCTGCTTCCGTCCACCGAACCGTCGTCGACCAGGACGATCTCGAACGAGAGCGACGTCGGCGTGAGAGCGGCGACGATCGAATCGTAGAGCAAGGGAAGCGATTCGACTTCGTTGTATACCGGAACGACGACCGATACCTGGCTCATGGGCGCCCGTTCTACCAACGTCTCGCGTGTGCTCAAGGTCGCCCGCGCACCAACGTCCACGATTCGTGCCGCCAAAGCACCTCGATCTCGGTCGTCGGACCCGTCCGCCGAAGCAGGTCCGGGAGCTTTCCACGGCGGACGATCGCAAACGTGCGCGGCCGTTCGCGCAGTTGCGTCGCGACTTCGTCGACGCTGTCGGTCGTCTCCACCGTGCGGCGCGAGTAGAACATCACGCCCGGCTTGTCGAGGTCGCAGACCACGATCGTGTCCTGCGCTCGGAGGTTCTCGAGGAGTGGTGCCAAGGGCTTCATCGAGCGCAGCTCTTCGAATGCGGCTCCGGCGACTCGGTGAGCCGCCGCGACGGAATGCCGGCGAGGACGAGACCGAGCGACGCGATGTCAGTTGCACCCTCACCGATCCCGTAGACGACGCCAGCGAAAGCCGCCGCGACCGCAACGAGCCCCGCACCCATCCCAACTGCGAGTCGCGCAAACGTTCGTTCTCGCGCGCTCGCGGACGCGCGGACCGCTCGATCGAAGGTCGTGCCCACCAGAAGCGCGACGGCCGGGGCCAGCGGCAAGATGTAAGTGGGGAGCTTCGACGGGGAGAGCGAGAAGAACACGAGCACGACTCCGATCCATGCGAGCAAGAAACGGCGTTCGCGCGCTCCCTCGTCATCCGGTCGAATGGCGAGCGCCGCCGCCAGCGACGGAATCCACGGAAGGAAGCCCACCGCGAACACGCCGAGGAAGAACGTCATCGGCTCGCTGTGGAAGCTGGCGCTCGAGTAGCGATAGAGCGTTTCGTGAACGAGGAGCTCGAACCCCTCGCGAAACCCGAGCGCGAAGCCGACGGCGACGTACCAGGGCAACGAGATCGCGACGAACAACGCGAGCGCCGGCATCGAGAAGAGGCGGCGCACGTTTCCGAGCCGGCCTTCGAGGGCGAGAAATACAACGAGGACCAGCAGCGGCACGACCACTCCGACGGGCCCCTTCGTCATCGCGGCGAGCCCGAGCGACGCCCATGCCGCGAGTCGCGCCCTCGACCGAGATCGTTCGTGGCTTGCTCGATCGGAGCGGTAAAGGTTCAGCACCGCGAACGTCTCGAATGCCGTGAGCGCCATGTCCGGGATCGCCAGCCGCGCCACCATGACGACGAGGGGGCTCGTCACGAACACGAGCGCCGAAAACGCCGCCGCCGTCGAGCCCGAACGTCGCCTCGCCCAACGATAGATCACGATCGTCGTCGCGAGGGCGGCGAGCCCGGACGGAAGCCGCGACGCCCATTCGTTGGTCCCGAAGAGGGACTGCGACGCGGCGATCGCCCAGTAGACGAGCGCGGGCTTGTTCAGGCGGGGTTCCCCGTTCAGCCACGGAACGAGGAGGTCGCCGCGCTCCCGCATCTCTCTCGCCGCTTCCGAGTATCGCGGTTCGTCGGCGTCGATGAGGCCGATCGATCCGAGCCGATAGAAGAGCGTGAGAGCGCCGACGACGACGAGGACGGCGAGCCCGAGGCGTTGCCAGGGGCTCGACGACCGAGAGGCCTCTCCCGCAAATCGGATCGCTCGCGGTTCCAAGGCGCGGCATTCTACGCCGGCCGCGATGCTTCACCATTCATCGTCGGCGAGAAGATGGGGCCTGGCGCCGTGCGGCAGTCCTTCACAATTCTCAGCTAAGAGCCTCATCGTCGGCGAGTGGATGGGGCCTGCCGCCGTGCGGCAGTCCTTCACAATTCTCAGCTAA
>JACOTG010000098.1 GCA_016178505.1 Planctomycetota bacterium | reverse complement strand
CGACCCTCCAGGTCGCTTCCTCGTCGCGCCTCGCCCCACACGAAAATCCCTCGGCAATACGCTCACGTTATTTTGTCACGGATCCTAAGCGACTTCAGTGAGTGGACATGAGTGGTCATGCCACGCGATCGAGTGGTATAAGCACGCAGTATGGATACGCTCACTCGACTGCTCTCCTCCCGAGTGAAGGCGGAGGTCTTCCGGCTGCTTTTCGGTGTAGGAGCGCGAGAGCTACACGGCCGCGAGATCGCGCGCCAGGCGGGGCTGAACGACGCCACGGTCCGGCAGGAGTTGAAGAAGCTGGCCGGACTCCGACTCGTCAGCGCACGTCGCGACGGAAACCGGGCCTACTACCGCGCCGACCCAGCTCACCCGCTGTACCCGGAGATTCGCAACCTCGTGCTGAAGACGAGCGGGCTCGGCGACGTGCTGCGCCAGGCGCTCGACAAGTCTCCGGTTCGCGTGGCCTTCGTCTTCGGCTCGATCGCCGATGGGAGCGAGAGACCCGAGAGCGACGTCGACCTGATGGTCGTCGGATCCCTTTCCTTGCGCCAGGCATCGACGCCGCTCGCAGTCGCCGCCTCGCGGCTCGGTCGGGAGATCAACCCGCACGTCCTCAACCCGCACGAGTTCGCGAGACGCAAGCGCGACGGGGACCATTTCCTGACGTCCGTGTTGCGCGGGCCCAAGCTCTTCGTGATCGGGAACGACGATGAGCTTGAAGGAGTGGGCCGATAACGGCTGGCTTCGGCCACACCAGTCGAGCCGCGAGGAGATCGCTGGGCTCCTCACCATCGTCGACCGCGACATCGCCGACGCCGCGGAGCGAGGAATCTCCGCCGACTGGCGCTTCGGAATCGCATACAACGCGGCGCTCAAGCTCTCCACGATCCTCCTTCACGCCTCGGGTTACCGGCCCGAACGAACGCTCCAGCACTTCCGAGCCATCCAGGCTCTACCGCTGATCCTCGGCGATCATCGCAAGGACGACGCCGCGTATCTCGATGCCTGCCGCATCAAGCGCAACACGGCGGAGTACGACGTCGCCGGCGCGGCAACGGACGCGGATGGCAAGGAACTCCTCGAGTTCGCGAAGACGTTGCGCAAGGACGTACTCGGCTGGCTGAAGAAGCATCATGCCGGACTTCTCTAGCGAGGACTCGCCGAGTACGGAGCCAGGCTCGACTCCGGCGGATTATTCCCCACCGACGAGCCGGAGCCGTTGCCACGACTCGGATGCGGTCGTCACCGAAATCTCGAGCCGCGCGTGTAACCAATCGGCGTCCGCATACGACTAGGAGTGCGAACGAGAGTCGCCGATGAAGATCCACGCCGTCCGATCTCACGCGCCGTCGTTGGCGACGACTTCGTGCAGATGTCTGACGCGGTGACGAAGGTAGGTGAGGCGTGATCGAATTGGCGATGTGTTCGAAACGTCGGGAGTTGAGAATAACCCCCGACGTTTTGTACTCTGCGCACCCCATGACCACGAACAAGGAGCAACGTCGCGCGCTTCTCGCCGTTCGTGAGCTTGGCGTCATTCGCCCGGCAGACCTCGAAGCGCGCGGCATCCCGCGCCGGCGACTCTACGAACTCCTTCGCGCGGGAAAAGTCGAGCGGCAGTCTCGCGGCATCTACGTTGCAAGAGGCCACCGATACACCGCCGAGCACGCGCTCGCCCGGGTCGCGAAGCGAGTCCCGGGCGGCGTGATCTGCCTGCTCTCAGCGCTGCGTTTCCACGATCTCACGACCCAACTTCCCGCCGAGGTTTGGATCGCACTGCCGGAAAAGGCGCGCAAGCCGCGGCTCGACTATCCGCGACTCCGGGTCACGCGGTTCTCGGGGGCAGCTCTCACCGACGGAATCGAGACGCACCTCATCGAGGGAGTCACCGTCCGAGTCTACTCGGCGGCCAAGTCCGTGGCCGACTGCTTCAAGTACAGAAATAAAACCGGCGTCGACATTGCTGTCGAGGCGCTACGCGACTTCAGTCGCCGACGCCGAGGCGGTGCCACCGAACTTGCGCGCTTCGCTCGCATTTGTCGCGTCACTCGCGTGATGCAACCCTACCTGGACTCGATCGCATGAAGGAGGGCAAGCGAGACCTCGCCGCATCCGTCGCCACATTGGGACATCGACAAACCCTCGACGCGGATCGATCGATCTCACGCTCCTCGAGCCGGTGAAACAAGTCCCCGGCGCGCTGGCCTACTTCGGCCTTGCCCAGAGCCGGCCAGAGATCACTGGCCTCGCCCGGCGTCGGCCGACACGCGCGAGTCGCACAGGTCATCTCGTTCGAGTGGGAGTCGATCCACCGCGCCGGGCCGTTGCACGGAGAGTGGGCATGAGTGGTCAAACCACGCGATCGAGGGGTAAGAGCACGCAGCATGAGAAATCTTGCTCGACCTGCTCTCGTCTCGGGTGAAGGCGCAGATCTTCCGGCTTCTGTTTGGTGTGGGGGCGCGAGACCTGCGCGTGCGCGAGATCGCGCGCCCAACTGGGCTGAACGACGGCACGGTCAGGCAGGAGTTGACGAAGCTGACCGCACGAACGAACGAACGCACCGACCAGGCTCCGTTGTCGTCGGTGGGGAATAATCCGCCGGATTCGAGCCTGGCTCCGTACCGGAGCCTGGCTCCGTACCGGACACATCCCATCTGGTTGATCCATCACCTCGTGCGATGGAGCGCGACGCCGTCGAACTTCACACGGCGTCCGGCACGTCCGTCTGCGGCCGGCGCGACTTGGGTGCCGGCGTCAGCTTCGCGGTCGCCGGCGGCGCGAGCGACGCGAGGCGGATGTCCTCGACGCGGCGGAAGGCATGGCGCAGATCGCCGGCGTCGTCGAGCACCTCGCGCGCGAACTCGACGCGCGAGCGCTGGAACACCTCGTAGAGCTGGCGCCACACGCCGGTCGCGCCGCCGCTCGCGGACGGCAGGCGATTCGAGGCCGCGAGCGCTGCGTACCCGACGACGAACCCGCCCGCGACGACGCACTGGAGCAACAAGCGCGACGTGCCGAGCGAACCCTCGAACGCGCCGAACGCGAAGTGGTTGAGCAGAATCGTGGCGGCGCTCACGAGCGCGAGCCCGATCAGGAATCGCTGCAGGCAATAGACGAGCCGCGCCTGGTAGGTGCGCACATACGTCACGCGCATCAGCATGTGATTCGGGTTCGCGGGATTGCCCCACGTGTCGAAGTACTTGAACCACAGCTCGGTCGCCTCGTCGCTGGAGCAGCCGAACCTCTCCTCGGCGGCGCGCGACGCGAAGCTCGTCCGCACGAAGCGCGGGGCGCGGCCGCTCCCCTTGAACAGAGGATCGCTCGCGAACATCAGGAACCGAAGGCTCGCCATGCAGCTGGCCCAGCCGACGAGCCGCGCGATCGCCTTGCCGAGCGGATCGGCCGTGCTGATCGCGATCTCCAGCGCCCGGTCGGGGAAGAGGAAGAACGCGTAGATGAGCGACAGCGACGCGAGGATCCAGATCACGCGGTTCTGCATCTCGAGCTGACGCTGCTCGTGGAACTCGTACGCTTCCATCGCGACTCTCCCCGAATTGAAGTGCTCGATTGCGCAGGCGCGCGCCCATCACCGCCGGTGACTTCGGCACCGCGCGCGGCCGGTCTTGAAGCCGAAGCGCGATCGCGCCGCCGACCGGTCCATTTCGAGACGACTTTTCGGGGAAAGCGCCAACCCGCGTGACGCTCGACGCACTTCCGGTGAGAAAGGGTCGTGAGCGACAACGAGCTGAACCGACTGTTCCGGCGATACCGCGACGAGGGAGACCTCGCGGCGCTCGGCGAGGTCTTCGACCGTGACGCGTACCGAGCCTGGCGCCGTCGTTTCGAAAAACTCCGCAGGCATTCTGGACGTCAGCGCTCGTTGCGCTCGAGCGTGCAACTCTCCAAGGTGTGCGAGTATTTCCGCTGCGGCCCGCGACATTTTCGACAACACACTTTCGTGAAGCGTGCGCGACCCGGCGCTTCACGTGCGCATTTCCGGTGCGGTGTTTGCTCTGGGATCGGGCACGCGGTCACCATCAAGAGGAAGGGCACTTTCAGGACCTGCGACGACACGAGTGACTTCACGGAGTCCCATCGCCGCGCACCCTCGTCCAGGTCGTCCCACCATACGGGCCGCAGCGCGCCGTCCGGATTCGTCGCGCGCGAACGCCCAGAGGAGCCAGATCTCATGACCATCACTCTGCGACCGATCGTTCTCGTCGCCGCTCTCGGTCTCTCGTCGGCACTCTCCGCTCACGCGCAGATGGTCTTCGAGCAGCCGCCGAATCCGGGCGGAGGTCTCATCGCGTCGTCGTGGGTGGATCCCGATGGCACCGATGCGGACATGTACGTCTACGACAGCTTCATCCTCCCGTCGGACACGGCGATCACCGAGGTTCGCTGGCGAGGCGGCTACATCTATGGCGGCACGTACGGCCTCATCCACGACTTCTCGATCACGTTCTTCGAGTCGATCGCCGGCGGATCACAGCCGCACGTCACGAACCCGCAGCTGCCCGAAATCTATCTCGCGCGCTACGACGTCGGCGGCGTCGCCGGCGAGACGCCCGCGGGGACGTTTGGCGGCATCCCGATGTACGACTACGGCTTCGCGCTGCCGACCGCGTTTCAAGCGACGGGCGGCGTGAAGTACTGGATCCGTATCGAGGGCTTTCAGGCCGGTTATCCGGACTGGGGCATCACCCTCGGAATGGGCGGCGATTCGTCGCACTTCCAGTTCAGCACGGGCGCGGCCATGTTCAGCTTCGGCGGCGGCGACGCGGCGTTCTCGCTGTACACGACGCCGGGTCCGAGCTACGTGATCGCCGCGAGCGCGTCGCCGAGCAACGGCGGCACGATCACCGGCGCCGGCAGCTACCCGGGCGGCTCGGTCGCCACGCTCGCGGCGACTCCGAACGCGGGCTTTGGATTCGTGAATTGGACGGAGAGCGGAACGCCGGTGAGCAACTCGGCGACCTACAACTTCACGGTCAACGCGAACCGGACGCTCGTTGCGCATTTCGTGGCGGCGTACACGATCACGACCAGCTCGTCGCCGGCCTACGGCGGTTCGACGAGCGGCGGCGGCGTTCACAACGGAGGATCGAGCGTGACCGTCGTGGCCACCGCAAATCCCGGTTTCGTGTTCGTGAACTGGACCGAGTTCGGCACGCCCGTCAGCACGGCGGCGAGCTACACGTTCACCGCCACTGCCGATCGGACGCTCGCCGCGAACTTCACCGTGAACGGCACGGGCGCGACGTTCGATTTCGATACCGGCACGCCGGCGCTGTTCACGGGGCAGGGCATTCCGTTCGATCAGACGGCGTCGGGCGTGACGGCGCACTTCAGCTCGCCGGAGGGCTTGGCGTTCTCCACGCAGAGCGACTCGAGCACGCAGTGGCACATGTCGCAGTTCTCGGGGCTCTATCTCTACGCCAACAACCAGAATCGCAATCACCTCGACGTTCAGTTCGACCACGCGCTGACGCACGTCACGCTGACGTTCGCGACTTCCGACAATCACCAGACCGAGCTGACGACGCTGCTCCAGCTCTCGGCGTTCATGGATTCGACGTCGAATCCGCCGGTCGGAGTGGTGACCGCACGCGGCACCTATGGAAGCGACACGTTTCCCATGGGAACGGTGACGTTCATCTCGACGGCGCCGTTCAATCTCATCGAGCTCGTCTTGCCGTATCAGCCGCTCGGCGTCACGGCGTTCTTCGTGGACAACATTGCCGTGACGACGACGACCTGCGTGCCAGCGAGTGGCGCCGGCACCGTCGATGCGGGCGCCGGGGGATCCGGACCCGTCGACGTGCTCCTGATCAACGGCAGTGGCGGAGGATCGTGCCGCGTCTTCGAACTGCGCACGACGGATCCGCTCGTCATGACGATCGACGAGCCGCCGAGCCGCGTCGGGCTGGGCGCGACGTACGCGATCTACGCGTGGATGGGCGAGCCCGCGCCGGCCGACGCGACCGCGCTGCCGCGAGGGATCGGCACGACGTGCATGCCGACGCCGCTCACGCGCACGCACTTGCCGCAGCCGAGCAAGCGCGCCAATACGATCGGCTCGACGAACCAGCTCGGCGTGACGAACTGGCCGGGAGCGGTGCCGCGCCCGGCGCCTCACCGCCTGCTGAATCTGCCGACGGGAGTGGGCGCGACTCGCGCTGGACTGCACGTCTTCTTCCAGGGCGTGATCCAGGACAACCGCTCGGCAGGAACGGTCGGCTACAGCGTCACGAACGGCTTGGTGCTGAGAACGATTCCGTAGTGCAGGCCTTCGCATCCGACGCGGGCCGGCTCCTCGCGAGGGGACGCCGGCCCGCTTCGTCGGCGCCGCGCGTGTACCGAGCCTGGCTCATTCGTTCCGAAAGAATCACCACCCCGGCGCCGCGTTGCTCAACGAAGGTGCGGCTCGAGCAGGTGCAGCCAAACGTCGAACGGTGTTGCATCGAGTGGGGGGCGGTCGATCCAGTCCGGATTATTTGGTCGACCGATCTGCCAACTTCCCCGCTCCGGGCCACGGCCGAGGACGACCGCTCGCATCCGGGTCGCGTTGGTCCCGAGTTCGACGTCGTAACCGATCCCTCTTTCCACACCGCGCGCGAGATCAGGTGGTTGCCTCAAGTCCGGATGGAATTGAATGACGAAGCCGGCATTCGCCGCGACCCCATTGTCGCTCGTGAAGCTGAGTGATGAATCCTGCCCGACACAATTAAGATCGCCGACCGCGCCCGGTTTCCTGCGCAGCGTGACCCCGAATCGACCCTCCTCGAACGTGAACGTCGCATCGATGGCCGAATCGCGAAACGTCACCTTGCCCGTGACGACGCCGTCTTCGCGCTCGATGCTCTCGGGGTCAACGTGCGCGGCCGAGCCGAGCTGGCGGGCGAACTGAAGGAAACCCGTGACGTCGGGCTCGTCCGTGAGAAACGTCTCGGTGATGCGCGCGAGCGAGTCCGCGAACGCGTCGGGCGCAGCCGGCGGCGGCACGATCGGAGTCGACTCCGCTGCGGACGACGATGCCGTCGGCGGCTCTTCGTGCGCCGGCGCCGTCGGGGCCACGGTCGTCATGGCGGGACGCGATGCGGACTCGGGCGCGGTTGCGCCGCGGCTTTCGGCGACGAGGGGCGCCGCCGGCACAAACGCTCGCGCCACTTCCTCGTGACGCTTGGCCGAGCCGGCCCAGTATCCCAGCGACGCGCCGAGCATCACCAGCGCCGCCGCGCCGAGTCCGATCTTCGCCGTCGAGTTCATGATCGCTCCTGTGATCCATGCGGCGCTTGCGGTCGCCGGCTTTGCGAATGCGAGCGGTGCAAGCGCGAGGCACCACGCGCTGCGGTCACCGCCGCTCTCGCGATCGAGTCGCGCGCGAAGCTGATCGAGCGCGCGGTAGAGGCGCGTGCGCACCGTCGAGACGGGCACGTCGAAGCGGCGCGCGAGCGCACGAGGCGGCAGACCCTCGAAATAACGAAGCAGGATCGTCGAGCGGTACGGCTCGGCGAGTTCGAGCACGGCCTCGACGAGGGCGCGACGCGCCGCCTCGCGCTCGACGATCTGTGCCGTGGAGGGAAGTACGTCGCTCGACGCGGCTCGCCGCTCGAGAGCCGCGCGACGTACATCGGTTCGCCTCGCGCGTCGCGCGAAGTTTCTCACCACGGTGGCAAGCCACGCGCGCGGAGGCGTGCCCGCGACGGGCGGCCGACGCAACGCCGCGAGCCACGTCTCCTGCGCGACGTCGTCGGCCGCGTGCGGATCGGCGATCAGGCTTCGCGCCAGCGCGCGGACGAAGTCGTCGTGCGCGAGGAGCGCGTCGAGTTCGAGCGTGGGCGTTCCCATGTCACTGCCCAACGATATCCCGCCGATTCGAAAAGCGCTTCAGCGAGGACTCGCGGTCGAATCTGGCGGAAAGGATCCTGGCTCCGTGCGCGTCAGAAAAGGCGCTTCAACGAGGGCTCGGGATGGAATCTGGCGGATTCGATCCTGGCTCCGTACGCGTCACGAGTGCGCGGCGACCTCGAGGATCTCGCGAGTCCCGTCCCGCGGCAGCCGCACGTATCCCGACCACGCGGCGCCGGCGAGGGTCCCGTCGCGCAGCATCTCGTCGAGCCACTGCGCGGCGACGCGCGGGTCACGCTGCATCACGCCCGCGCCGTGCTCGACGACGAAGCGCCGGTTGTATGTCTCCTGCGCGCCGATCGGCGGCGAGAGGAGAAGAGGAATGCCGAGCGCGGCGAAGAAGACGAGTTCGCTCGGCTTCGTCCACAGGACGTCGGTGTCGGCGAGCAGTGCGTCGAATCGCTCGAAGTAACGCTCGAGGTCGGGCTCGTGGAGGATCGTCACGTCGCCGCCGAGTCGCGCGTCGAGCCCCGCATCGCTCACCGCGTCGCGGAAGAGCGCGGCGACTTCCGGCCGGACGCCGGCGACGAGCGTTACGCGCAGCTGCCGCGCGTCGATCGCGGCCGCGAGCCCACGCAGCAGGCGGCGCGCGAGGTGCGCTTGAGCGCCCGCGCCTCCCACGGCGAGCGTGAGGTGCGGAACGCGATCGGGGACGCGCGACGTGCCGAGAACTCGCGCGATCTCGTCGCCGTGTCGGTCGCGGAAGACGCCGGTCGGATCGAGTCGCGCGAGGCGCGCGGCGAGGCGGCTGCGCGTAAGATCGCCAAACCGTTCGACGGGCAATGGAAAGCCGGTGACGCGGATGCGATCTTCCGGCACGCCGTACGCGCGCAGGCGCTGCGCCGCGCGGCGACCCGGCACGCAGAATCGAATTCGCGTGCGTCGCGCGTCGGCCGGCACCCACATCCGATTCAAGTCCGAGTCGGTGATCACGCACACGACGCGCTCGAGCCCGGCGCGGTCTGCGATGATCGCGGGCGCGTAGAACGTCGTCACGAGCGTCTCGCCCGTTTGCTTCAAGCGGCCGACGAGCCGCTCGCCGAAGCCTCGGGCCGCGAGGCGATCGAACGCTCGCACGGGAGCGGTCGGAGCCGACAAGTCGCGGTTCGGGTGCAACGGCGGGATGTGCGTCATTGCGCCGAGCATCGCGTGGAGCGGCAGGCCGACGCCGGGGATCTGCGAGCCGCGCGACACGCCCTCGTAGACGACGCGCGAGAGTTTCCACCAGCGTTCCTCGCGCGCGCTCGCGAGCGGCGAAACGTCGAGGCGGTGGACGTCGACGGCGGCGGCGCGGGCGATCGCGCGGGCCGCGCGCAAGTGCCCGTAGCCCATGTCGACGGCGACGACGAGAGGCTTGCCGCTCATTGCGAGGCGCGATCCCGGATCGCGTCTAGGATGAGATTCACGTCAGCAACGCCGCGTCGGCCGCCGAGTGGGGAATAATCCGCCGGAGTTGAGCCTGGCTCCGTACGCGTCGAGGAAACGACGCGGCGGTCGCCGTTGGGTTGGCGACCGCCGTGTGCGGAAAATTTCGGAACGAATGAGCCAGGCTTGGTACGCGTCACATCCGGGCGTTGACGGCGTCCCAGTTGATCGTGTTCCACCAGGCGTTGAGGTAGTCGGCGCGCTTGTTCTGGTACTTCAGATAATACGCGTGTTCCCAGACGTCGACGCCTAGGATGGGCTTGTCGCCCTTCATCCACGGGCTGTCCTGGTTCGCGGTCGAGACGATGTCGAATTTGCCGTCCTTCGTTTTCACGAGCCACGACCAACCGCTGCCGAAGCGCTTCATGCCGGCGTCGTTGATCTTCGTCTTGAACGTCGCGAAGTCGGTGAACGTGCTCTTGATGACGTCCGCGATCTTGCCGGTCGGGTCGCCGCCGCCCTTCGGCTTCATGATCGTCCAGAACATCGAGTGATTGAGGTGACCGCCACCGTTGTTCTGCACCGCGGTGCGAATTCCGTCGGGCACCTTGTCGATGCCGCCGATCAGGTCCTCGATCGACTTCTTCGCGAGGTCCGGGTTCTCGACGAGGGCCTTGTTCAGGTTGTCGACGTACGCTTGATGATGCTTGTCGTGGTGGATCTGCATGGTCATGGCGTCGATGTGCGGCTCGAGTGCGTCGAAAGCGTAAGGCAGCTTCGGTAGTTCGAACGGCATGGGCTTTCCTCCTTCTTGCATGGGGGCTCCGGTCGCGAGGCGCGGCGCGGCGAGCGGAATCGCCGATGCGGCGGCTGCGAGGCCGGCAACCTTCAGGAAATCACGGCGAGCGATGGGGTCGGTCTGCTTGGGATCCATTCCTCGCTCCTCGATTGGAGAATACTCGGAAAGAGATCTCTTCACGTCTCCGTCGTCGCCACCGTGCTACAGAATTCCAGGCGCCTCTGCAACATCGATGACGCGAATTCGCGTCGCTTCAGCGCACCGCGCGCTCATGGTAAAAGAGAGCGTTTCGCGATCGGATCGCGAGTCCTGAACAGTCACGATGAGGGGCCATGCCTGACAGCCAAACCGAAGCCAAGGTCCGGGTCACCGTTTCCGGGAAGGTCGTCGAGCTGCCGGCCGGCAGTCCCGCCGTCCTCGCGTTCAAGGAAGCCGGGGTGAAAGGGGACTTCCTCGCCGCCAAAGCCGACGGCAAGGTCATCGACTTGAAGCGCCCGCTGAAGAAGGACTGCACGCTCGAGCCGGTCGTCACGGGCACCAAGGACGGCCTCGACGTCATGCGCCACACCTCGGCGCACGTCATGGCGCAAGCGGTCGCTCGCCTCTACGGCGCACAGAACGTCGAGTTCGCGATCGGTCCGGTGATCGACGACGGCTTCTACTACGACTTCGACATCGATCACAAGTTCGTCCCCGAGGACTTCCCGAAGATCGAAGCCGAGATGAAGAAGATCGTTGCGGAAAACCTCACGCTCGAGCGGCGCGAAGTCGCCGGCAAGGCCGAAGCGCTCGCCGTGCTCGAGGGCCAGCGCGCGCGGTTCAAGCGCGAGCTGATCCAGGACCTGCCAGACACCGAGACCATCTCGTTCTACACGCAGGGGGAGTTCACCGACCTTTGCCGCGGCCCGCACCTCACCGCGACCGGAAAGATCAAGGCGTTCAAGATCATGAGCGTCGCGGGCGCTTACTGGCGCGGCGACGAGAAGCGCGACATGCTCCAGCGCCTCTACGCGACTGCATTTTTCAGCGAGAAGGAACTCGAGGAGTTCGTCCACAACCTCGAGGAGGCGAAGAAGCGCGACCACAAGAAGCTCGGTCGCGAACTGGACCTCTTCTCGTTCCACCAGGAGGCGCCGGGCTTCCCGTTCTGGCACCCGAAGGGAATGGTCATCTACGACACGATCGTCGACTATTGGAAGAAGAAGCACACGGCCGCGAGCTACCACCAGATCAAGACGCCGATCATCCTCAACGAATCGCTCTGGCATCAGAGCGGCCACTGGGACAATTACCGCGAGAACATGTACTTCACCGAGATCGACGAGCAGGTCTACGCGGTGAAGCCGATGAACTGCCCGGGCGGCACTCTCGTCTATCGCAGCGACCTGCGCAGCTATCGCGAGTTCCCGCTGCGCATGGCGGAGCTGGGCCTCGTGCATCGCCACGAGAAGTCCGGAGTGCTGAACGGCCTCTTCCGCGTGCGCGCGTTCACGCAAGACGACGCGCACATCTACTGCACTCCCGAGATGCTGAAGGAAGAGATCGTCGCGGTCATGGACCTGATCTTCGAGATCTACCGCGACTTCGGCTTCAGCGACGTGAACGTCAACTTGTCGACTCGCCCCGAGAAGTCGATCGGCTCCGACGCGATGTGGGCGAACGCCGAGGGCTCGCTCACCGGCGCGCTCGAGCATCGCGCCGTGAAGTACGCCGTCGATCCGGGCGCCGGCGCGTTCTACGGCCCGAAGATCGATTTCCAGATCCGCGACAGCCTCAAGCGCTACTGGCAGTGCGGCACGATCCAAGTCGACTTCTCGATGCCCGAGCGATTCGAGATGGAGTACGTCGCGGCGGACGGCGCGCGAAAGCGGCCGGTGATGATCCACCGCGCGCTGCTCGGTTCGATCGAGCGATTCCTCGGCGTGCTCATCGAGCACTACGGCGGCGCGTTCCCGACGTGGCTCGCGCCCGAGCAAGTGCGCGTCGTCCCCGTCAGCGAGGACAAGCAGGCCGCGTATTCGAAGCGCGTCCTCGAGCGATTGCTGCAGGCGGGCCTTCGCGCGTCGGTCGACCTCTCGAGCAGCCGAATGGGAGCGAAGATCCGCGACGCCCAGATGCAGAAGATCCCCTACATGCTCGTCGTCGGCGCGCGCGAGGAAGAGACCGAGAGCGTCGCCGTTCGGCGCCGCGACGAGATGGACCTCGGCGCGATGGGCGCCGGCGCGTTCGTCGAGCGCGTCCTCGACGAGGTTCGCACGCGCTCGCTGACGCTCACGCTCACGAAGCAGTGAAGCCCCGGAAAGGGAAGCCGCCCGCGAGCGCACGGACGCACGGCGGCGCGACCTCCGGGACGCGGATCGGCGACGCAAAGGGAATCGGCCAAGTGAAGCGGATCGATCACGTGAAACGGATCCGCCACGATAGAAGGAAAGAAATGAAGGCAATCCTCATGGCCCGCCCGGAAAAGGGCGGGATCGAGTTCACCGAGAAGGCCGAGGTCCCGAAGCCGGGATTCCGCGAAGTCCTCATCCGGGTGAAGGCCACGGGAATGTGCGGCACCGATCGACACATCTACGACTGGGACCCGAGCATCCGCGACATGGTGAAGCCGCCGATGATCTTCGGCCACGAGTTCTGCGGCGAGATCGCGGAGCTGGGCAAGGAAACCAACGGCTCGCTCAAAGTCGGGGACTTCGTCTCGTGCGAGATGCACGAGGTCTGCGGCCGTTGCTATCAGTGCCGCACGGGTCAGGGACATCTGTGCCCGAACACCGCGATCTACGGCGTGCACAAGCCGGGCTGCTTCGCCGAGTACGTGAAGGTGCCCGCGTCGAACGTGATCCACTTGCCGAAGAATCTGCCGATCAAGGTTGGCGCGTTCCTCGATGCGCTCGGCAACGCCGTCCACACCGCGATGGCGACCGAAATCCCGGGCCGCAACATCGCGATCACGGGCTACGGCCCGATCGGCGCCATGGCCGCCGCGGTCGTCGAGTTCTGCGGCGCCGGTTCGATCACGATCGCCGACGTGAACCCGCTCGCGCTCGAGCGCGCCGAGTCGTGGAAGAAGTCGCTGCCGTCGCGACGGAAGCCCGAGTCGATCCGCATCGTGTCGATGAACGCCAACGATCGCGAGACATCGATGCGTCGCACGGTCGAAGAGACGAACGGCGGCGTCGACGCCGTCCTCGAGATGTCCGGCGCGGAAAAGGCGATCAACGACGGGCTACGATTCACGCGAAACGGCGGCGAGGTCGTGCTGCTCGGGTTGCCGAGTGGCCGCGGCATCAACCTCGAAAACTACAAGCAAGACATCATCTTCCGCGGCATCAAGCTGCACGGGATCATCGGCCGCAAGATGTACGACACGTGGTATCGCATGCTCGCGCTCCTCGGCGCGGGCCTTCAGATCGAGCACGTCGTCACCACCGAGTCGTCGTTCGCCGACTGCGAAGAGGCGTTCCACCTCTTCAGTCAGGGGAAGACGCTGAAGGTGGTCATGTATCCGAACGGGAAATAAGGGAGAGGGGACCGGCGATGTCGTCACTGCTCGAGTTCGTGGAGAAGGAGTTGGTCGGGCTTCGTGAGGCGCGGACGCTCAAGGTCGAGAACGTCCTCGAGGGGCCGCAGGGTCCGACCGTCCGCGTGAACGGCCGCGAGGTCGTGATGCTCACGTCGAACAACTATCTCGGCCTCTCGTCGCACCCGAGGATCGTCGAGGCGGCGCACGAGGGCATCCGGCGGTTCGGCAACGGCCTCTCGTCGGTGCGCTTCATCTGCGGCACCCAGACGATCCACAAGGACCTCGAGAAGAAGATCTCGTCGTTCCTCGGCACCGAGGACTCGATCCTCTATCTTTCGTGCTTCGCCGCGAACGAGGGGCTGTTCGCGGGATTGCTCGGCGAGGAGGACGCGGTCTACACCGACGCGCTCAACCACGCCTCGATCATCGACGGCGTGCGGCTGTGCAAGGCCAAGCGCCAGATCTACGCGCACAACGATCTCGCCGACCTCGACAAGAAGTTGCGCGAGGACGCGACGAGCGTGCGCAACAAGCTCGTCATCACGGACGGAGTCTTTTCGATGGAGGGCGAGCTGGCGCCGCTGCCGAAGCTCATCGAGATCACGAAGCGCCATGGCGCGACGCTCGCCGTCGACGACTCGCACGGCACGGGCTGCCTCGGCAAGACGGGGCGCGGCACGGCGGAGGAGTTGGGCGTCCTCGGCCAGATCGACGTCTTCACGGGCACGCTCGGCAAGGCGTTGGGAGGCGCGGCCGGCGGCTTCATCAGCGGTCGCGCGCCGATCATCACGTACCTGCGCCAGAAGTCGCGGCCGTACCTCTTCTCGAATTCGCTGCCGCCCGCGATCTGCGCGGCGTCGATCGAGGCGATCAAGATCCTCGAGGAAAACCCGCAGCTCGTCGCGACGCTGCGCGAGAACACGCGATACTTCAGGGAAGGATTGAAGAAACTCGGCTTCGCGGCGCACGACGGCATCCACCCGATCATCCCGATCATCGTCGGCGACACGGCGCTCGCGATCGCTCTGTCGAAGGACCTCCTCGAGGCCGGCTGCTACGTCACCGGCTTCGGCTTCCCGGTCGTCCCGCAGGGCCAAGCACGGCTGCGCGTCCAAATCTCGGCCGCCCACACGCGCGCCCACCTCGACCGCGCGCTCGAGGCCTTCAAGCAGGTCGGCAAGAAGCACGGCATCGTGAAGTAGCCGCCGTGCTCGAGCGCTGAACGTCCGTGGCGCGCTGCGACGCGTGCGGCATCGAGTGCACGATCGAGTCTCACTTTCGGCGCGCTCCTCAGAGCCGAAGCCGCGCCCTCGTGTGCCCTCCGTGTTGGAACGACATTCACGTTGCCGACCGGCGTACCGCATTTCGGATGGCCATCGTGACGGCGCTCGTCGCCATGGCCGTGTCGCTCATCGTTGCTTATTACCGGACCGACTTGCTTGCATTCGTCGGATTCTGGACGTTGGTGTCCGTCTTTGGCGCGCTTCTCGTTCCGTTCCACGAGCTGGGACACGCGATCGTCGGATTTGCCGTCGGTGGTCGAGTTCACGAGATCACCTTGGGGATCGGAAAGCCGGTGTTCGAACGTTCCTGGCGAGGCGTTCGACTCAGCGTGCGCGAGGTGCCTTCGGGCGGCACGACGATCGTGACGCAATCGAAGCGTCGATTCTTTCGGCTGCGTTGTTTGCTCACGACCCTCGGCGGCCCCCTCGTGCACGTGGCGTTGCTCGCAGGTTCGATCGCGCTCCTCTTCGGCGTCGAGTTCTTCGCGACGCGCCCCGTGTGGGTGATCGTGTTGGGATCGTTCGCGGTCGCCAATCTCTTCCTTCTCGGCGTCAGCCTCTGGCCGAAACGCTACCCCAGGGAAATCGGCACCGTTCGGAGCGACGGGCTCGGGCTGTTCACGGCGATCACCCTTCGAGGCCCTCGACTCGAGGAGCACTGGCGATCGCACCGCATCGTCCGGCTGATTTTGGATATGAAGGCAGGTCGGCCCAAGGATGCTCGTCTCGCGATCGAAGTTGAACTGCAGCGGTTTCCGAACGATCCGATCTTGACCTTCCTCCTTGCCGTGCAAGCGCTCGATGACGGCGAATTCGTCGAGGCACGGCGGACGCTTCTCGAACTCTCCGCGCGCCCCGATCTGGCGCCAGACCACGCTGCGAGAATCGACAGCTTCATCGCGTCGACGGACTTGCAGATCGGCGATCCCAGCCTCCTCGCGGAGGCCGACGATAGGTCGCTCCGTGCAATGAATGCGCTCGGCTGGGATGTCGGCATCACGGCAACTCGCGGAGCCGTGCTCGTCGAACGCGGCGACGTCATCGACGGATTGCGTTTGCTCTCGGAGGCGCAGAGTCGAGTAGAGGCGAACGGTCAGCGGGCGGAGATCGCATGCAGGATCGCGATAGGCGAGTGCAAGCAGGGCAACCTCGATGCGGCCCGCCGTGCACTCGCCGAGGCGCGAGCTGCCGACCCCGACTGTCACTTGCTTCGGCGTGCTGAAGCTACTGTGAACCCTTCCGGCTGACTCGCGCGCGGTGAACGGGCCGTTCGTACGCGGGCTGACGCGGAGCAGCAGCCAGCGAATCACGCCCCTCAGCGAAGACGTGGTCGGGCGAACTGCACGTCGTTGCGCGTGCCGTCGAATTGCAGCGCGCTGCCGTGCGCGAACACCGTCGTGCTGCGGCCGCGCGCTCGCAGTTGGAGAAAGCAGCCGAGGAGGCCGTCGTGGCCGTCGAGCTTCAGCCATCCGGTGGGCATTCCCGAGAACTCGTTCGGGTTGGACATGAGCGACAGATTGTCGATTCGAGCGATGCCGTTGATCTGCGTCAGCGTCGACTCGAGCCAGCACTGGACGTTGAGCGAGCGCGAGTACATCGTCTCGTTGTTGTTGAAGAAGCGAAAGTCCATCGTCGATCTCGTCGCTTTCGTCGACATGAGATAGAGGCGGCCCGTGACGGTGTCGTTGGATCGCGCGTCGACGCGACCTTCGCCGAGGAATCGCGGAAGCAGCAGGGTCTGCGGGAAGAGATCGTATTCCGCGCCATCGAAGTCGGCCGTGGTCGACTCGGCCGGCTCCGCGAACGCGAAGCCGCACGCGCTGTCGCCGAAGGGCGAGTTCGCTTCCTCGCGCAGGCAGCGGAACGCGTACGGCGCGTACTCCCACGCGAAGCCCCCGGTGCTGTTCGTGATGACGGCGCTCCCGATGAGGAAGTCGTAGTCGATCGTTCGCCCGGTTTCGGGATCGCGAGCCTCGACCCAAGCCCAACCCTTGTCCGCAGTCGGGCCGTGGGACGCGACGTCGACGCACAGCGTGTCGCCCGGGCTGAGCAGCTCGGATCGATCGGTCTCCGAGCACCCGGTTGCGCTCACGTAGACGGTGTGCACCAAGACGTCGCCGGAGCGGTAACGCGCGGGGCCGCAAGGCGTGCGATCGAGATTCGTGTTGGTGACGGTCAGGGCCGTCGACACCGCGGTGCGCGTGTCGAAGACGGGGAACACGAGGAGCGAACCCGGACGACCGACGCTCGGACCGTTCGACGGCTGCGCGATTGCCGGTGCGGTGAGAAGCGCCGACGCGGCGGCGAATGCGAGAAGGCGTTGGGACAGCGACATGGTGCCTGGATCTCCTGAGGTCTCGGGCGACGACGGCGACACGCGGAGGTGATCGCGTCGGCGCGCGAGCAATGGAATGTCCGCCGGGCGAGGAGCCCGCGGTTCACGTCATGAAGGGACGACTCCGTTTGACGACTCAGCCCCGCATCGATTCGTCGGGGCGACCGGGCGAGAGAATACCCCAGTGGTCACGTGCGTGCCGGCGGATCTTGCGGCAGCGATCCGATGCGACGCATGGCGCGGGTCGATTCGGTTCGCCCTGTCGGCTGGCGTGCTTCCGAGGCGCTGAACCGCCTGCCGTGCGCGCGGGATCTTCCCCGCTGACGGCGATCGACTCGATCGCGGATTCCCCGCGAACCGAGTACCATGGCGTCCCCAGCGGGAAGGTGTTCCATGCAGCGCGCATTGCTCTTCGCCTTCGTCATCCTCGCCTCGAATGCCGCGGTCACGAACTCGGCGAACGCCCAAACGACGACGCGCGTCAGCGTCGCGACGTCCGGCGAGGAGGGCAACGGGGACTGCGGCAAGATCTCGATGTCGGATGACGGTCGCTTCGTCGTCTTCGAGAGCACCGCGACGAACCTCGTCCCGGGTGACACGAACGGTTTCCACGACGTCTTCCTGCGAGACCGAGCCTTGCGCACGACGACCCGAGTGAACGTGGCGCCGGACGGCTCGGAGGCGAACGCGGATACGCAGTTCGCAGACTCGACGATCTCTGCGGACGGGCGATGGGTCGCATTCACTTCGATCGCGACCAACCTCGATCCCGCCGGCGCGGCCGGTCTCTTCGTTCGGGATCTCGCCCTTGGCACGAACACGCTGCTGGTTCCGCGAATCTCGAGTTCGACGTTCAACCGATGGGCCGCTCAACCCGCCTTGTCGGCCGACGGACGATTCGTCGCATACATCCTCTACTCGTACTCGAACTCGAACTCGCAGCACTGGGAAGTGCACGTCCTCGACCGAACGACGGGCGCGGACGGGTCGATCACGGGAACCGCCGCCGGGATCTTTCTCAGTCCGTCGATCTCGGCCGACGGCCGGTACGTCGCCTACCAGGGTGGAGGAGGCCAGACTCCTACGTCGCGACTGTTCGACCGAAACACCGGGGTTACCACCGACGTCGGGCTCAACGTCATGGGGAACCCCGCCAATGCGCAGGTCATCGGTCCGCTGCTCTCGGGCGACGGTCGCTTCGTCGCGTTCCAGAGCCCGGCCACCGACCTCGTCGCGTCCGATACCAACAACGAATGGGACGTGTTCGTCCGCGACCTCCAAACGGGGCAGGCGGAATTGGCGAGCATCAGCTCCGCGGGCGAGCAGGGCAACGGTCGCAGCGACGACGGCGCGATTTCGTTCGACGGCCGGTACGTCGCGTTCACGAGCACGGCAACGAACCTCGTCCCGAACGATACGAACGGATCGACGAATCGAAATCTCGGCGACGACGTCTTCGTCCGCGACCGCTCGAGCGGCGAGACGATTCGCGTCAGCATCGGCGACGGCGGCGTCGAAGGGGACTCCTGGAGCCGGATGTACGGTGGAGACTTCACGCGAGATGGGCGTCAGCTCGTCGTCGACAGCAACGCGATCACGATCGTCCCAAACGACACGAACGGCGTCGTCGACGTCTTCGTATGGAGCGAGCGGCGCGAGATCGTGACCGCAGTGGCTCCGTCGTCGGGTTCGGAAGAGGGGGGCGATCTCGTTCACGTCACGGGCGAGAACTTCTCGGCGCTCGACGGAATGACCGTGTGGTTCGGGAGGGTGCCCGCCACGCTCGTCGCGGGCGGAAGCGACAACCTCACGGTGCGCACGCCGCCGGGCCACGGCGTCGTCGACGTTTCGGTGTCCGGGCTCCACGGCACGGACACGCTCGTGGCGAGCTACGCCTTCGTCGACCCGACGCTCGCGACTCGTTATGGCAACGTGAACGTCGGGCGTGGAGATCGCGAAAACGTGCTCTTGCTGAACGGCGTTTCCGGGGACGATCTCACGCGCGACGTTGATGTGTCCGCGTCGCAGCCGCTCAGCATGGTCGTCGTGTCCCCGAGCAGCCGTTCGATCGCGCCCTTCGTCGTCTACGGTTGGCGCGGCGTGCCGAGCGCGGCGACGCGCACGCCGCTTCCCGCCGGCCTCGGGACAATGGTTTTCGCGACGCCGTTCGCCGGCGTCTCGCGGCAACCGAGTGCCATCTGGAACAACCTCCGTCATCGCCGAACCCTCGGAAAGGCTACCGCGCCGTCTAGCCCGGCGCCGTCGATTCTCTTCGCCCGGCCGAGCGGAGTGGGCCGCGCCGCGCGCGCGACGTTTCAGGGGATCATCTCGGATGGCGCCGCCGCGGGCGGGCTTGGATTCAGCGTGACCAATGCGATCGTCCTGCGCGTGACGCCGTGACGAGAGTTCGCCGCCGGATTCGCGTTCGTCGGTCGCGAGTACGTGCCTTCTTGATCGATGTCGATTTTGGGTTTGTCGGTCGCGAGTACGTGCCTTCTTGATCAGTGGAGGTGGATGATGACGCCAAAGGGAATCGGCACGTGGCTCGTTGCCGTCGCAGCGGTATGGTCGGGTCGTGCGCTCGCTCAGTTCACGATTCGCGCGAGCGTGGACTCGAGCGGTCGGCAGGCGTCGAACGCGAGCTGGGACGCGTCGATCTCCGAGGATGGAACGCGAGTGGCGTTCATGAGCCTCGCGTACAACCTCGTCGCGGACGATTCGAACGGGGAGGAAGACGTTTTCGTGCGCGATCTCCTCGCGGGAACGACCGTTCGCGCGAGCGTCGCTACCGACGGCACACAGTCCAACGGACGCTCGGAGAGTCCCGTGATCTCGGGCGACGGACGTTGGGTGGCGTTCGCGAGCACGGCCGGCAACCTCGACCCGTCCGGCGACAGCGGGATCTTCGTTCGGGACCTCGCGGCCGGCACGACTCGCTTGCTCGTCGCGAATCGACCGGAGGGTTCGGTCCATTCTCCGGCACTCTCGTACGACGCGCGATTCCTCGCTTACCTCCGATACCTTTTCGACCCGCGAGCGCGGGCGCACGAAATACACGTGCTCGAGATCGCGACCGGGATCGACCAGACGATCGGGAACGCTTACGACATCAACGCCAGCCCGTCGTTGTCTCGAGACGGTCGCTACGTCGCGTGGGAGAGCGTGTCGGTCGTGGGCTACACGCGGTGCGCGGTTCACGACGGCGTCACTGGAGCGATCGCGTTCGGAGACGTCCGCTCGGATGGTGCGCCCGGCGACGGCATTTCGATCGGCCCGTCGTTGTCGGCCGACGGCTCGTTGATCGCGTTTTCGAGCCAATCGACCAATCTGATCGACGGCGACACGAACGGTTCGTGGGACGTCTTCGTGCACGATTTTCGAAGCGGTACCACGACGCGCGTCAGCGTCGACTCGGCCGGTCACCAGGGCAGCGGGCATTCGCGCGGTGCAGCGATGTCCGCGGACGGGCACTACGTCGCGTTCCGCAGCAATGCGCCGAACCTCGTCGCTTCGGACTCGAACGGCCACCCGGACGTTTTTCTCTACAACCGTCGAACGGGAACGGTGCAGCCGATGAGCGTCGATGCGCGAGGACAGTTCGGCAATGGCTCCGCGAGCACTGGGCGCCTTTCGGTGTCGTTCATCGGTCCGCACGTCGCGTTTGCCGCCGATGCGTCGAACCTCGTTCCGGACGACAACAACGTCACCGGCGACATCTTCGTCCGGAGCGTTCGCGGGCTTCGTCTCGTGCGCGTGGCGCCGTCGCTCGGCTCGGAGTCCGGGGGCGAGCTCGTGCACTTGAGCGGCTCCGACTTCACGACGATCGAGGACACTGCGGTCACGTTTGGCGGCCAACTCGCGACCATCGTTCAGATCTCGCCGGATCGCATCCTCGTTCGGACGCCGCCGGGATCCGGTGTCGTCGACGTCGTCGTGGCGAACCGCTACGGGGCGTCGGTGCGGCGGGGTGCCTTCTCGTACGTCGCGCCGGAGCTCGCCGCGCGCTACGGCAACGTCAACGTCGCGCTCGGCGATCGAGAGGACGTCCTGCTCTTGAACGCGCTGTCGGGCGACGCGGTGATCCGCGAGCTGCGGTTCCGGGTTGGCCAGGCTCTGTCGCTCGTCATGGCGCCGCCGTCGAGCCGATCGACGGCGCGCTTCGTCCTCTACGCGTGGCAGTCGTTTCCCAATGCGGACTCGCTCGTCGCGCTCCGCGGTGGAGGGGGATACCTCGTGTTTCCGCCGCCGTTCTCCCCTCGAACCCCGCAGCCGATCGCCGTCTGGAACAACCTCGGGCACGCGAGGACACTGGGCGCGGCCACGCTGCCGTCGCACGCGGCGCCGTCGATCGTCGTGTCGATGCCGGGCGGCGCGCCGCGTCCCGCGCGCGTCACGTTCCAGGGATTGATCGAGGACGCCGGCTCGGGCGTGCCGCAGGGTGTGAGCGTGACCAACGCGCTTCTCGTCCGGTTCACGCCTTGACCTCCGGCGGGGGATCGTCGCCGGTGATAAGTCGCGTGCCGCGCTTTCGCGTGAAGTAGTTCCACGCCCACTGGACGAGGACGAGGATCTTGTTCTCGAACTCGATCAAGTACGCGATGTGGACGAACACCCAGACGATCCACGCAGCGAAGCCCGAAAGTCTCCAACCGGCGATCTCGGCGACGGCGGCGTTCCGGCCGATCACCACCATCGTTCCCTTGTCGCGATAACAAAACGGAGGCGGCGCCTCGCCGCGTCGTCGCGCGAGGATGCAATCGGCGACGTAGCGACCCTGTTGCATCGCGACAGGTGCGACTCCAGGCAAGGGCTTGTCGCTGCCGCCGGTGCCTTCGGCGTGTCCGGGGACGGTGAGATCCGGGCCGACGACGACTCGGCCGCCACGGTCGAGCGTCGCGCCGGTTCGCCGCGCGAGGATGGCGCCGAGCGGCGATGCCTTCACGCCGGCCGTCCACAGGATCGTGCGCGCGCGGACGACCTCGTCTGCGTCACCTGCGCGGAGCGTCACGACTCCGTCTCGGACGTCGATGACGCGCGTGCGAACACGAATCGCCACGCCGAGCCGCGCGAGCGACCTCGCCGCCTTCTCCGAGAGTTGCGGCGGAAGGGTCGGGAGGATTCGATCGGCGGCTTCGACGAGGAGGATCGTTGCGGACGTCGGATCGATCGCGCGGAAGTCGCGCTTGAGCGTGGCGTGCGCGAGCTCGCCGAGCGCACCTGCCATCTCGACGCCGGTCGGACCGCTTCCGATCACCACGAACGTGAGCGCCGCATGCAGCGCGGCCGGATCGGTCTCGCGCTCCGCCTCCTCGAACGCGACGAGAATCCTCCGGCGGATGCGCAGCGAGTCCTCCACCGTCTTGAGTCCCGGCGCGGCCGCGGCCCAGTCTTCTCGACCGAAGTAGTGATGGCTCGACCCTGTGGCGAGGACGAGGATGTCGTACGGGATCTCGCCATCGCGGAGGAGGACGCGCCGGCCTTCCACGTCGAGGTCGACGACCTCGGCTTGAAGGACACGTACGTTGTCGTGCCGTCGCAGGATGCCGCGCAGGGGAGACGCGATGTCGCCGACGGAAAGCATGCCGGTCGCGGTCTGGTAGAGCAGCGGCTGGAACAGGTGGAAGTTGCGCCGGTCGACGAGCGTGACGTCCACGGGCTCGCTGCCGAGGCGCTTCGCCGCGTAGAGTCCGCCGAACCCGCCGCCGACGATCACCACGCGCGGGCGAGTCGGCGGCGCGGCGACGCCTTCAGGCCGAGTCATGACGGCTCTCCGTCTGTGGGAAAAACCGGGTGGAATCGAGCCTGGCGCCTTTCGCGGCGATCGAGGACGTAAGTGGGAAAAAGGATCCAGTCGTCATGACGCGCGGATGCGTCACCCAGGAACCATGAAGATGTGCACCCAAGACGGTATCGTGTAAGCGGTCGCGCAGG
>JACOTG010000097.1 GCA_016178505.1 Planctomycetota bacterium | reverse complement strand
GCCGAGAGCTCGACGAGGTATCGCCGCTCGAACGCGAGCGCGTTGACGCGCTCGAGCGCGCGCCGGGCGATCGTCACGTCCAGATCGGTGTCGAACGGGAATGGACCTTGTCGCGGGAACCGTCCCATCAGTGTCGCCTCGAGCACGGTGAACGGAGAGTCCGTCGGCGCTTCCGGCGGCACGAACGCGATGTCCTGTGCACGTGCGCGCGGGGGAATCTCGGAGAGCGCGCGGCCGCCAAATCGGACGTCGCCCGCGCTCGGAGCCAGTAGCCCGCAGAACAGCTTGAGCAACGTCGTCTTGCCCGAGCCGTTCGGTCCGAGAATGCCGACGAACTCGCCGGTCGCGATCGAGAGCGACAGCGAGTCGAACACGCGGCGCTCGGATCCGTACGCGAACGCCACGTCGCGAGCCTCGAGCAGGGGATCAACCATGCATCCGCCCCCGAAGGCTCCGGCGAAGGAGCCAGATGAAGAACGGACCGCCGACCAGCGCCATCACGATGCCGACCGGGATCTCCTGCGACGCCAGCACGCTGCGCGCGGCGGTGTCCCCGATCACGAGGAACGCCGCGCCGCCGAGGAAGCTCGCCGGGAGGAGCAGCCGGTGGTCCGCGCCGAAGAGGAATCGAAGTGCGTGCGGCACGATGAGCCCCACGAACGCAATGGGCCCGCTGACGCTCACCGCCACTCCCGTCACCAGCGACGTGAGCACGAACAGCGACAGGCGAATGCGCTCGACCGGCACGCCGAGAGCGCGCGCCGGATCTTCACCGATCGCGAGCAAGTTCAGAGGCCGCGCGAACACGCAGAGGCCGACGGCTCCGAGGACGATGAGCGGGGCCGCGCGCAGGGCAGTGTCGAGGCGCACCCACTCGATGCCGCCCATGAGCCAACGCACGATCTGCTGGCTTCGCTGCACATCGGCGACGTAGTTCATGAAGAGGATCGCCGCGGAAAAGATCGAATTCACGACGACGCCGGCGAGGAGCAGAGTGTGCGGAGGGAGCTGCCCCCCGCGCCGCGCGATCGCGAAGACGGTGGCGAGCGCCCCGAGCGACCCCACGAACGCGAACGCGGAGACGGGCGACACGCCGAGGATCGGCACCTCGAGGCCGAGCCAAATCGCGCTGACCGCGCCGAGCGCCGCGCCGCTCGAGATGCCGAGCACGTACGGCGACGCGAGCGGGTTTCGCACGAGTGCCTGCAGCACCGCGCCCGCGGTCGCGAGCGCGCCGCCCACGAGCGCGGCGAGCAGCACGCGCGGCAACCGCTGCTCGCGAACGATCGACGCGGCCTGCTCGGGGTCGGGCATCGCGAACACGTTTACCGCCCCGATGCTGAGCCCGATCGCGAGCGCCGCGACGAGGAGCACCACGAGCAGCGCGAGGACCGCGGCGAACTTCCGCGGCGTCAGGTGCACAGCGCGTTCGATCATCGGTGGCTACTCGTGGATCACCTTCGCGATCTCGTCGAGCGCCTCGAAGACGCGCGGACCCGGCCGCATGACCACCGTCGCGTCGAACTTGTGGACGTGCCCGCCCGCAACGGCGCGCAGTTTGGCGAACGGCTCGAAGAACCCCTTGAAGTCGGCAGCCACCGCGGCGTTCAGGATCACGTCGGGATCGAGCTGCCACAGCGCCTCGGGCGAAAGGTGCGGGTACGCGCCGGGAATCGCGGCCGCAACATTTTCGCCGCCGGCCGCCGTGAGGAGATCGCCGAGGTAGCTTTCATGGCCCACGACGTAGAGCGGCTGGACGTCGAGAATGAAGAGGACTTTCACCTTCGGGACGGACGCATAGCGCCGGCGCGTCGCCTCGAGTTTTTCGCGCGTCGACGCGACAAGAGCTTCCGCGCGCGCGCGCGTGCCCGTGGCATCGCCGATCACGAGGAACGCATCGAGCAGCTCCGAGAGGCGGTCGTTCTTCACGGCGACGATTCGAACGCCGCGCGGAGAGAGTGCGTCCTCCAACATGCGGAGCGACGCGACGTCTTGCGTGACCACGAGGTCGGGATGCAGCGCGACGATCTTCTCGACGTTCGGCTGGAAGTAGTCGCCGACTTTCTCCTTGGTCTTCACGTCGGGCGGATAATCGTCGAAGGCCGAGACCCCGACGACGCGGTCGCCGAGGCCGAGCGCGTAGAGGATCTCGGTGTTGCTCGGGAGGATCGACACGATGCGCATGGCCGTCGTGGCCGGCGGTCGGTCGGCACGCGTTCCGCAGCCGATCGCCAACGCGACGAACAGGGCGAGGATCGTGCGGTTGAGCGTCGGGGCCCCGTCTCGTGGCGGCGACATGCGCGGTCTTCCCATCCACGGGCAGGTCTTCTGGCTTTCGGCGTTGGGCCGAGACGTCCGGCTCCGTCGATTTGCTGATCCCTTCCCAGATCGAACGTCGCCGTCGATCCAGTGGGCCTCGTCGCGCGCTCGCGCGCGAGGGCTCAGCATTCGTCGCCGATCACAGCGGCGGACCCGCGGCGGATTCTCACCGCCTTCCCTGTTCGTCCCCGAAGTGGGGAACCCGTGGGATTCGAGCGGCGGATTATAGACGTCGGCGCCGCGAGACTCCACGCATGACGCGCGCTCGTTTGCGAGTCATGCTGCTCGGGCCATGACCGCAACGCTTCCGCCATTCGTCGAGGACCTGCTCGATCCGGCCGCGCACCGCGTACCAACGCGCCGCGTCGACCTCGTGCAAACGCACATCTCGTACGTGCTCCTCACCGACGACCGGGTCTACAAGATCAAGAAGCCGGTCCGCTTGCCGTTCCTCGACTTCTCGACCGTCGAGAAGCGGCGGCACTTCTGCGAGGAGGAAGTACGGCTCAATCGGCGGATCTCGCCGTCGGTCTATCTCGGCGTGCGGCCGATCGTCGCGACGCGCACGGGCCACCGCTTCGGCCGCAGGCCGCGCGGCGCCGTCGATTTTGCCGTCGAGATGGTTCGGCTGCCGGATGCGGACAACGCAGTGACGCGGCTGCGCGACGGTCGGCTCGAGGAAGGCGACGTCGATCGCTTCGCCGCACTCGTCGCGCGCTTCCACTCGTCCGCGCGGCGCGGGACGGAAGTCGATGCGTACGCAACCAACGACGCCGTGGCGGCGCTCGTCCGCGGCAATCTCGCGGAGATGACGCCCTTCGCCGGACGCGAGCTGCCTCGCGAAGCGTTCGACGCGGTGCGCGCGTGGACCGAGGACCGGATCCGCGCGCTCGACGGCGCATTCGCCAGGCGAGTCGGCGAGGGACGCGCGTGCGACGGCCACGGCGATCTCCAGCTTGGACACTTCTTCGTGCACGGCGCGTCTCGCACGGTGAGCGTCATCGACTGCATCGAATTCAACGAAGGGTTTCGCTGCGCGGATGCGGCGGCTGACGTCGCTTTCCTTGCGATGGATCTCGATCGACTCGGGCGCCACGACCTCGCGTCACGATTCGCGAACCAGTACGCGGACTTCGCCGCCGATCACGATCTGTTCGAGGTGCTCGACTTCTACGTCGCGTATCGCGCGCTCGTTCGCGCGAAGGTCGCGTGCTTGAAGTCGCGCGAGGTGGAGGTGGCGGATGCCGATCGCGAGGCCGCGCGACGCGACGCGGCGCAGTTCCTGTCGCTCGCCGCGCGGTACGCGACGCCGGCGCCGCGCGAGCGTGCGCTGATCCTCGTCCTCGGGCCGGTGGGATGCGGCAAGACGACCGTCGCGTGGGAGCTGTCGCATCGCCTCGGCGCGCCGGTCGTGTCGTCGGACGTCGTGCGCAAGGCGATCGCGGGAGTCTCGCGCACGAAGCGGGCGAGCAACGCCGCGTACCTGCCGGACATGACGGAGCGCGTCTACGCGCGCCTGCGCGATCTCGCCGCCGCGATCCTGCGCTCGGGACGCTCGGTTATCCTCGACGCGACGTACCCCGTGCGAGTGTGGCGCGCCGAAGCACTCGCCGTCGCGAAGGCGGAACGCGCGACGCCCGTCATCGTCGAGTGCCACCTCGCACCCGAAGAGGTCGACCGCCGCCTCGCCCTTCGCGAGATCGATCCCACTGCGGTCTCGGACGCCAACCGCGAAATCGCCCGCCGCCTGCGGGCGACCTACGAACCCGTCGCGTCGACCGAAGCCTCCCTCGTCCTCCCCGTCACGACCGACCGCCCTGCCCCGACGATCGCCGCGGACCTCGCCCACTCCCCCCTCGCCCCCTTCGCTTCCGGCTAAAGGGGTCAGACCCCGGACGACGGCTCAGCGCAGGTGCGCGGTTTCGTTGAGCGCGGCGACGACGGGTCCGCCCAGCTCGAAGTGGATGACGTGGATCGAGGCCGGGTCGACGCGAAAGCTCCACAGAGCCGGGCCCGAAAGGCCGAGCGCATCGCCGATCGCAGTGCGAACGACGCCCACATGCGCGACGATCGCGATCGTGCAGCCGTCGGCGTCGGTGACGACGCGATCGAGCGCGCCGCGCACGCGCGTGCGGAAGTCGGCGCGGCAATCGCCGCCCGGAAAGCGGAAGGATTCGTCGCCGCTTCGCCAGGCCGCGAAGTGCTCGGGCGCGAGCTTCGCGATCTCGTCGCGCGTGAGCCCCTCCCACTCGCCGAAGTCGAGCTCGTTGAATTCGCGGACGACGTCCACGTCGAGCGCGAGCGACTTCGCGATGGCCTCGGCCGTTTCGCGCGCGCGGACGAGCGCGCTCGAGTAGACGCGCGCGATCCCCTCGCCGCGCAGCCGCACCGCGAGTCGCCGCGCCTGATCGCGTCCGTCCCCGTTGAGCGCCGCGTCCGTGCTTCCGATGTACCGGTCACGCGAGTTCGCAACCGTGTCGCCGTGCCGAACGAGGATCAGGCGCATTCCAGCCGGGCTGTGAAAAATTGGCGTTCTCACGCCTTTGCCCATTCCTGCTTCGTGACTCCAGCCTCCCTGAGGATGACTCGAAGCAAACCCACTCCGATGTCGCCCCGGTGTGGATTGGGAATGGTCACGACCGTTTCACCACGCACCATGAATTGATGGCGACCGCCAGGCAAGGGACCTTCGAAACCAAGTCGGCGGAACGCGGCAATGAGATCTCTTCGCTTGACCGGACCAAATGGCGGCATCAGCCGACCTTCTTGACCTCGATCTTTATTCCGCCGAGCGATGGAATGCGAAGCCCACGGGCAACGCGGACGAGGATCCACCCTTCGACGACTTCGATGAGATCCTCACGGCATTTCTCCAGGCTCGGGCCGGTCGCGATCACCCCACGGAGCCCCGACACCGTCGCGCAGTACGAGCCGTCTTCGAGTTGACTGTAGCGCGCCCGGCCCAACGCCTTCGTGACGTACTTGCTGATCACGGCGTTCTCACTTTCGAGCGCATCTTCCCGAGTTCGGAATCAAGTCGTCAAGAGCCGTCGTCCGGTGCCTGGCACGATTAGCCGGTTAGTAGGCGCGGGCGTAGATGACGCGGCGCCGGGACGGTTCGTTGCAGACGAGGCACTTGCCCGGCTCCGGGTGGCTGTCGTCGGGGATGCAGCGGATCGTCGCTTTCGTCTCGTTCTTGAGCTTCTCTTCGCACGTCACCTTGCCGCACCAGCCGGCGTAGACGAAGCCCTCCTCCCCTTCCATCAGCTTCGTGAAGTCTTGCCAGCTGTCCATCACGTGCGTGTGCTTCTTGCGGAAGGCGAGCGCCTTGTCGAAGAGGCCTTGCTGGATCTCGGCGAGAAGCGACTCGCACTTCTCGAGGAACGATTCGACGGTGAGCGTCGTCTTCTGGCCCGTGTCGCGCCGCACCATCACGACTTGGCCGGCGGCGACGTCGCGCGGTCCGATCTCGAGACGCAGCGGCACGCCGCGCGCTTCCCAGTGGAAGAACTTCCACCCGGGCTTGTACTGCTCGCGCAGGTCGGCCTTGAAGCGCACGCGGCCCGCGAGCCCGTCCTCGATCTTTTTCACGACGGCGGTGACCTTGGCCTTGTCGTCCTCGCTCTGCCAGATGGGCACGGCGACGACTTGCTGCGGCGCGAGCTTCGGCGGCAGCACGAGTCCGTGATCGTCCGAGTGCACCATGATCACGGCGCCGATGAGCCGTGTGGAGACGCCCCAGCTCGTCTGCCAGACGTGCTGCAACGTCGCGTCGCGCGCCTGGAACTTCACGTCGAACGGCTTCGAGAAATTCTGGCCGAGGTGGTGCGACGTTCCGGCCTGCAGCGCGCGATGGTCCTGCATCATCGCCTCGATGCAGTAGGTGTGCAGCGCGCCGCGGAACTTCTCGCTGTCGGTCTTCTTGCCCGGGATGACGGGGATCGCCATCACGGTCTCGGCGAACTCCTGGTAGACACCGAGCATCTTTCGCGCTTCGGCTTCGGCTTCCTCGAACGTCTCGTGCGCGGTGTGGCCTTCCTGCCACAAGAACTCGAGCGTGCGCAGGAAGAGGCGCGTGCGCATCTCCCACCGCACGACGTTCGCCCACTGGTTGATGAGGAGCGGCAGATCGCGCCACGACTGGATCCACTGCGAGAACATCGCATACATGATCGTTTCGGACGTCGGACGAACGTAGAGCTTCTCTTCCAGCTCCTTGCCGCCGCCGTGCGTGACGACGGCGCACTCGGGCGCGAATCCCTCGACGTGCTCCTTCTCTTTCGTGAGGAACGACTCGGGGATGAAGATCGGGAAGTACGCGTTCTCGTGGCCGGTCGCCTTGATGCGCGCGTCGAGTTCCCGCTGCATCGCCTCCCAGATCGCGTAGCCGTTCGGCCGGATGACCATGCAGCCCTTCACCGGCGAGTAATCGGCCAGCTCGGCTTGCGCGATGACGTCGCCGTACCACTTCGAGTAATCGGTCGCGCGCGACGTGATGCCCTTCGCCATTTGTGTTCGCTCTCTCCTACTTGACCACGAAGTTCACGAGACGCCCGGGAACGACGATCGTCTTCACGATCGTCTTACCGGCGAGCCACTCGGCGGCGGCGGCGTTCGCGCGCGCGACGAGGGCGTCTGGATCGAGGCCCGCCGGCACGGTCACTGTCGTCCGCGTCTTGCCATTGACCTGCACGACGATCTCCTGCTCGTCGGCCTTGACGAGCGTCGCGTCCGCCTCCGGCCAGCGATCGCGGAAGACCGATTGTGCATGGCCGAGCGTCTTGAAGCATTCTTCCGCGAGGTGCGGTGCGAACGGCGCGAGGAGCCGCGTCAGCGCCTCGAGGCACTCGCGCATCGCCAGCCGATCGCCCGGCTCCGCGAACCCGCTCGCGTCCGCAAACGCGCGCGCATCGTTGACGAGCACCATTAGCTTCGAGATTGCGGTGTTGAAGTGGAACGACTTTTCGACGTCGTCCGTGACGTCGCGAATCGTCGCATGCGTCTTCTGCCGCAGCGCGCGCGCCTCCTTGGAATAGGTCGCCGTGGCGAGCCCCTTCGGGTCCTCCTTGACGATCTTGTCGACGGTGTCGTGCACGAGATCCCACGCCTTTACGAGGAAACGGAACGGCCCCGAGATGGCGCGGTCGTCCCACTCGGCGTCCTTCTCGGGCGGGCCGAGGAACAGCGTGTAGAGGCGCAGCGCGTCCGCGCCCCACTGGTCGATCGTCTCGTCGGGGCTCACCGTGTTGCCGCGCGACTTCGACATCTTCTCGCCGCCCTTCGTGATCATGCCCTGCGTGAAGAGCGCGGCGAACGGCTCGCGGAACGACACGAGCTTCAGATCGGCGAGCACCTTCGTCACGAATCGCGAGTAGAGGAGGTGCAGGATCGCGTGCTCGACGCCGCCGATGTACTGGTCGACCGGCATCCACTTGTTCACGATGCGAGAGTCGAACGGCTTGGTCGGATCCTTCGGCGAGAGATATCGCAGGAAGTACCAGGACGAGTCGACGAACGTGTCCATCGTGTCCGTCTCGCGACGCGCGGGGCCGCCGCACTTCGGGCACGTCGTGTTCACGAAGGAATCCAGTCGCGCAAGCGGGCTCTCGCCGGTCGGCTTGAACTCGACGGAATCCGGGAGCAGCACGGGCAGATCCTTGTCGGGGACGGGCACGATGCCGTCCTTCTCGCAGCGGATCATGGGGATCGGCGCGCCCCAGTAGCGCTGGCGCGAGATCAGCCAATCGCGCAGGCGATAGTGGATCGTGGGCTTGCCGACGCCCTTCTTCTCGAGCGCGGCGACGATCTTCCCGTACGACTCGCGGTTCGGCACGCCGTCGAACTCGCGCGAGTTGACCTGCACGCCATCCTCAGTGAACGCTTCCGTCGGATGCGCGCTCGGAGTCTCGCCCGGCTTCGCGATGACGACGCGGATCGGCAGCTTGTACTTCGTGGCGAACGCGAAGTCGCGCACGTCGTGCGCCGGCACGCCCATCACGGCGCCGGTGCCGTACTCCATGAGCACGTAGTTCGCGACCCAGATCGGGATCTTCTCGCCGGTCATCGGATGGATCGCGTGACGGCCGGTGAAGACGCCCTCTTTGATCGCGCCTTCGGACGCGCGCTCGGTTCCGATCTGGTTCTTCACTTGGTCCGCGAAACGACGCACCGCTGTCGCTTCGGCGCGGTCTGCGATCAACTTCTCGAGACCCGGATATTCCGGTGCCAGCAGCATGAACGTCACGCCGAAGAGCGTGTCCGGCCGCGTCGTGAAGACGCGGATCTTCGCGTCATCGCCGTCGACGCCGAAGTCGATCTGCGCGCCCTCGCTCTTGCCGATCCAGTTGCGCTGCATCGTGCGCACTTTGTCCGGCCAGCGATCGAGCGTCTCGAGGTCTTTCAGCAGAGGCTCGGCGTACTCGGTGATGCGCCAGAACCATTGCTCGAGCTCTTTTTGAATGACCTTCGAATCGCAGCGCTCGCACTTGTCGTCGACGACCTGCTCGTTCGCGAGCACCGTCTGGCATCCGGTGCACCAATTGACCGGCGCCTTCTTGCGGACGGCGAGCCCCTTCTCGAAGAGGCGGATGAAGATCCACTGCGTCCACTTGTAGTACTCGGGGGCGCACGAGATCACCTCGCGGCCCCAGTCGTAGCCGATGCCGTAGCGGCCGAGCTGCCGCTTGAACGTCACGATGTTGGCGTACGTCGACGTCTTCGGGTGCATCCCGCCCTTGATCGCCGCGTTCTCCGCCGGCAGACCGAAGGCGTCGAATCCCATCGGCGTGAGCACGTTGAACCCGCGCATCATCTTGTAGCGCGCGAGCACGTCGCCGAGCGTGTAATTGCGGCCGTGTCCGACGTGCAGCGTCCCCGACGGATACGGAAACATCATCAAGCAGTAGAACTTCGGCCGGAGCGAGTCCGGGTCCATCTTGAAGAGCGAGATCTCGTCCCAATACTTCTGCCAATAAGCCTCGATCTCTTTCGGCTCGTAGCGTCTCGCGCCCATGGTCCGACTCCGACAAATCGATCCGGTGGATGCAAACAGCGCCCAGAGAAGCGCAGCAGGATACCACCCAAAAACCCCCGGCTAAAAGTGTCCGTCGCTTTCCGACGGCGCGACGCGCGTTCCGCCGGCTAACGGTGCCAGGCACGTGCTGCCGGCTCTGCCCCCGTCCAATGGGGTCAGACCCCGGACGACGGCGCGGCAGCTCGTCCAATGGGGTCAGACCCCGGACGACGGCGGCTACTCGGGCTGGAGGCGAACGGTGAGGCGCGTGATCTCGCCGCCGCGGATGACGATCTCCTCGCGCGCCTGCCCGACCGGCCTCACCGATTTTTCTGTAACCCACTTTCGACTGTATAGGCACGGGCGAACCGCATGCGCGCGTCCCTTCGACGCCACGGTGCCCACGAGTCAGGCATCCTCTGGGAGGGTCGATCATGTCGCATCGTGCGTTGTGGGCGTGGGTCGTTGCTGCGTGGGCGATGGTGAGTCTCGAGAACGCGGGCGCGAGCGCCCCACATCTGACGGCGAAGGCGGTGCTGCCGGAGGCGGGGTCGGTCACGAGCCGTTCCGGCCTCCACAAGGTGCTCATCCCTCGGGCCGCGAGCCCGGCGCTGGACTCACTGCGAGCGATGGGCTCCGTTCGTCGCTCGATCGATTACGGGACCTTCCGTTTGCTCGTGGTCGGCGACGACGCGCTGCCCCTGGTCGAGTCTCTTCGCGAGGCGACGCTGCGGGACGACCTCGACCAGATCGCCATCAACCGCTGGGTCGTCGACGGGCGCGAAGGCGAGCCGAGCGATCTGCCCGAGGCCGAGCGACAACAGCCCGCGCTCTTCGACCCGCAGCTCGCCGTCGTCCAGTTCGTCGGCCCGGCCCGCGACCGATGGCTGGATCGCCTAGGCCACGACCTCGGCGTGCGCGTCGTCGGGTATCTCCCGAACGACGCGTACCTCGTGCTCGCCTCGCCCACGGCGTGGGACGCGATGAGCCGCCGCGCGGCCAGCGGACGCGGGCCGATCCAGTGGGTCGGCGTCTATCATCCCGCGTATCGCACGTCGCCGCACCTCGACGCCGCCATCGCACGCGACGACGAAGCGGTCGACGTCGTCGTCGAGCTGATTGACTCGCCGCGCGGCGGCGCGACGGCTGAACGCATCCGCGCCGAAGCCGCGTCGATCCTCGCCGACGACGTCGTCCTCGCCGGCCTTCGCGATGTTCGCGTTCGCATCCCGGCGTCGAGTGTGCGGGCACTCGCCGGTCTACCCGACGTCGTGTGGATCGAGCCGTGTCTCCCGAAACGCAAGCTCGACGAGCGACAAGGCCAGATCCTCGCCGCCAACTTGAATGCGACGGGATCGCAGCCGAGCGCTCCCGGCTACTTCGCCTGGCTTGGCGCGCGCGGATTCACGTCGCTCTTCCCCTTCGCGGTCGACGTCGCCGACGACGGGTTCGATCGCGGCTCGACGACCGACGTGCATCGCGACTTCAAGGACGAGGCGGGAGCGTCGCGCGTGGCGTACGCGCTCAACTACTCCGCCGACTCGACGGCCGACGGCGGCGCCGGCCACGGCACGCTGAACGCGGCCATCGTCGGAGGATTCAACGACGTCGCGAGCGACTCCGCGTTCGTCGACGCGCAGGGCTTTCACTACGGGCTCGGCATCGCGCCGCGCGCACGGATCGGCTCGTCGAAGATCTTCTCGAACGACGGGTCGTTCACGTCGGCCGCCTACTCGGTGCTCATCTCGCGCGCGTACGCGCACGGCGCGCGCGTCAGCAGCAATTCGTGGGGGCTCTCGGGCGCCGGCGCGAACGAGTACACGTCCGACTCGCGCAGCTACGACGTGCTCGTGCGCGACGCGCAAAGCGGAACCGCGGGCAATCAGGAAATGGCGATCGTGTTCGCCGCGGGCAACGACGGGCCCGGCGCGTCCACGGTCGGCGCGCCAGGGACGGCGAAGAACGTGATCGCCGCGGGCGCGTCCGAGAACGTGCGCCTGGGCGGAACGGACGGCTGCGGGGTCGGCGATTCCGGCGCCGACGACGCGCGCGACGTGATCGACTTCTCGAGCCGCGGTCCGACCGCCGACGGGCGACACAAGCCGGACGTCATGGCGCCGGGGACGCACGTCCAGGGCGCCGCGTCGCGAAGCCCCGTCTACGACGGCAGCGGAGTCTGTGATCGCTACTGGCCCTCGGGGCAGACGAACTACTGCTGGTCGTCCGGCACGTCACACTCGACGCCCGCCGTCGCCGGATGCGCGGCGCTCGTGCGACAGCACTTCGCGAATCGAAGCCTTCCCGCACCGTCGCCGGCGATGACGAAGGCGTTTCTCGTCGCCACGGCGGACTACCTCACCGGCGCGGGAGCGCACGACACGCTGCCGTCGAACGCGCAGGGCTACGGCCGCGTCGACCTCGGCCGAGCGTTCGACGGCACGCCGGACTTGATCGTCGATGAGACACACGTCTTCGGCGCGGCAGGCGAGACGTTCACGACCTCGGGCTCGATCGCCGACCCCGGCCGTCCGCTCCGCGTCGTGCTCGCGTGGACCGATGCGCCGGGCACGCTCAGCGGAAGCGCGTGGGTGAACGACCTCGACCTCGAGGTCGCCGTGAACGGCACGACGTATCGCGGCAACGTCTTCGCCGGCGCGACGTCGGCGCCGGGCGGAGCAGCCGACGCTCGCAACAACGTCGAGGCGGTATTCCTACCGCCGGGTGTCTCGGGAGCGCTCACGATCACGGTGCGCGCCGCGGCAGTAAACGGCGACGGCGTTCCCGGGAATGCGGACGCGACGGACCAGGACTTCGCGCTATACGTCTACAACGGCTCGACGGCGCCGCCGCAGCCGGACTTCGCGATCACCGTCGGCCCGGTGAGCGCGTCCGTCGTTCAGGGCAGCTCGGTGACCGTTGCCGTGACGGTGCGCAGCCTCGCTGGATTCAATGCGCCCGTCGGCCTCGCGATCGGCGGGCTCCCGGCCCGCGTGACGGCGCGCATCTCACCAACGTCCGTAACGCCTGCGGCGGGCGGAACGGCGACGGCTTCCATCAGCCTCGCCGCATCGAAGACCGCGGCGCCGGGAACGTACGGGCTCGTCGTGACGGGAACGAGCGGCGGTTTCTCCCACGCGGCACCCCTCGGTCTCACGATCACGCAGCCGGACATCGAGCGCACGCTCACGTTCAGCGCCGCACCGCGCGCCGCGATTCCGGACGTCGACGCGACGGGAGTCGAAAGCACGATCACCGTGCCCGACTCGATGACGATCACGAGCGTGAGCGTGTTCACGGGGATCACCCATCCACGCCGGAGCGATCTCGTCGTGTCTCTCGTTGCGCCGGACGGGACGAACGTCGTGCTGCACGAACTCGAGGGGGGCACATCGCGCAACTTGCGAACGACCTTCGAGGTGACGACGCGCTCGAAGAAATCGCTCGGCGTCCTCAAGCGCAAGAACAGCCGCGGCACGTGGACCCTGCGCGTGCGCGACTTGGTCGCCGCGGACACGGGCACGCTCGATCGGTGGCAGCTCACGTTCAACGGGTACCGGACGACGTCGACGAGCCGCGCGATCCCGGACGGCGACGCGAACGGAACAACGAGCACGATTCACGTGACGGCGCAGGGCACGATCAGCTCGCTGCGCGTTCGCGTGAACGTCACGCACACGCGGAAGAGCGACTTGCAGATCCGCCTCACCGGGCCCGACGGCACGAGCGTTCTCCTTCACGACCACTCGGGCGGCACCGCGAACGACGTCTCGACCGTGTACCCGGATCTCACGCGGCCGAGGCAGTCGCTCACCGCGTTCGCCGGCAAGCGCATCACCGGCGCATGGAAGCTGCAAGTGATCGACGACGTCACCGGCGAGATCGGCACGCTGCGATCGTGGGAGCTCGACGCGCGAGCGCGATGACGGGTGCGGGCTGCGATGACAGGACATCGAACGCGGACGGACGACGGCGTCGGGAGGGCCTCCTGCGAGGGCGCCTCGTCCGTCCGCGTCACTAAGGCGACGAGCGCACTACGACTTCGAGAGCTTGACCTCGAGATGCGTGACCTCGCCGCCGATCACCTCGACGACCTCGGTGCGGAAGGCGAACCCCTTTCGCGCGAACGTCAGAGTGTAGCGACCCGGCGGAAGCGTGACCGCATACGACGGAACCGATCCGCCGACCGCATTGCAGTGGCTCCTCATTCCGAGGTCGGCGACGACGGAAGTCCACGAGACCCACCAGCGAACATCCGGATCTCCCACGACGGAAACGGGCACCTCTTCGATCGCTCTTCCGCCGTCGTCGGTCGCTTTCACGGCGAGAGCACCTAGCGACTCGAAGGCAAGGCGCAAGTTCGGCGAGCCACTCTCCTCCACGTCGAGGACGCCGGCCGGCCACGCACCGAACCGAGAGCGAAGAAACGATTCGACGTCGTCGCCGATGCGTGGTTGCGTCAGGAGGTCCATCCACTCGAAGTCCAACGCGACCACTCGATACCGCCCCGGTGGCAGCTCGAGGTAGGCGTCGATCGCGAAACGGCCATCGGACCCGCGCGATGCCGAGCACTCGAACGGGAGTCCGTCGAGGTCTTCACACAAGAAGAAGAGGTGAATCTTGTCCGACAGCGTCCTCCCCGGCGGCTCGAGCACGTCGACCACCGGTTCGAGCCAGCAGGTTGGCGGATGCTCGGTCGCTCGATCGAGCGCGCGAATGCGAATCACCACCGTGAGCGGCTCCCGGAGGTCCGGCGTGAGCACGATCGGGTCGCTCCACACGTCGTCGAGCCTTCGCCCGGCCGGCCCATCGCACAGCGCGCCCACGAACATCGGTCGCGCGAGCGCCGGCAGTCGTACGGTACGCGCGCCGGTTTCGTCAGAGTCGCCCATGAAGTCGACCGAGTAGTC
>JACOTG010000096.1 GCA_016178505.1 Planctomycetota bacterium | reverse complement strand
CCTCGCTGATGAGATCCTTGCGCGCCAACAGCCGCGCGCCCAGCGAACCGTGCACCCGGGGATTGCCCGTGTGGCAGTCATCGCCCTCGTGCTTGTCTGCGTCGTGAACACGGCCCTACCCGCCATCGGCCTTTGCCTTCCGGCGATCGTTGACGGAACCAGTTTCGCTCGTGCTTGGGGAGAGCTGACTCGAACGGCGGGAAACACGCTCCTGTACGCCGCGGGAGCGGGCGTTCTCGCGACCGGGTTGGGGTTCTCTCTATCTCTCTTCGTCGGTCGAAGTGAGCGACTCCGATTCGTCGCCCTCGCCGCCTTGTTTGCGCTCCTCGCGCTCCCTTCCACGCTAGCCGCACTGGGGCTCGCTCGAATCGCTGCTTTGGCTCCCGCCTGGGCCGACCCGGTACTTCGGGGGCGCTGGATGGTGTGCATTGCATTGGCCCTTCACCTCGTTCCTGTCGCCGCCTTTCTGGGACTTCGTGCCTGGGGCAGCTCGTCGAGAAGCTGGGCGCTTGCGGCTGGACTGCATGGAGTCCCGCTGGTCACCACTCTGCGGCGGATCGTGGTGCCTTGGCTGTTGCCGTCGGCGACCGTGGCGATTCTTCTCGTCGCTCTTCTCGGGACGGCCGACGTCGGCACGGTACTTCTCCTCCACCCGCCGGGTGAGGCGTCATTGCCTCTCGCGCTCTTCACAGTCATGGCGAACGCGCCGGAGTCCCTCGTCGCTTCGCTTTGCGTCGTCTATGTGGCGGCCGCGGCTCTCGTCATGCTTGTCATGTGGTCTCTCTTAGGGAGGAGACGCACGTGACTCCGGCGCGAATCGAATTACACGAAGTCTCCAAAGCGTACGGCGACGTCGCCTCGCTTCGATCCGTTTCGTTCGAAATGGAGTCGGGCAACGCGCTCGCGATCATCGGTCGCTCGGGTTCCGGAAAATCCACGCTGCTTCGTCTGATCGCCGGCCTCGAGCCGCCGTCCGCCGGCCGCGTGATCGTGGACGGTCGGATCGCCTCCGAGCCGAACCGGGTGCTGCTTCCACCTCATGCGCGAGGCCTCTCGATGGTCTTCCAGGATTTGGCGCTTTGGCCGAATCTCTCCGTCCGCGAAAACGTGGAGCTAGGGCTGATGGGTAGCTCTCTTTCGCGTCGGGACAGACGGGTCCGCGCCGTCGAATCACTTCGCGCGTGCGCCATCGAGGCCGTCGCCGATCGCAAGCCGGTACAGGTTTCGGGTGGCCAGCAGCAACGCGCGGCGCTCGCGCGGGCGTTGGCGGTGAGGCCTGCGTTTCTCCTCCTCGATGAGCCCTTTTCTGGCGTGGATCTCGTGACGAAGGCCGAACTTCTCGACGAGATCGGGTCGATCGTCCGGGAGCAGAAGGTCACGGCAGTTCTGGTCACGCACGACACGAGCGAAGCTCTCGCGCTTTGTCGGTCCGCGATCGTGTTGGAGGAAGGCGCGCTCGTCGAGTCCGGATCCTTCGCGGAGCTTTTCCGGGAGCCCCGATCGGAAGTCCTCCGTGCGTTTCAGAGGCAGTTCGCTGTTCTGTCCGCTGGGCAAGGAACTCCATTCGCTCCGACGAGACCCGTCCCTCGAGTCCTCGGAGAAGGGCGATCGTGAGCGGATGGGCATCATGAGGCTGCACTGCGGTAGCTGGAGGAAACTCATATGAAATGGGTCACTCGCGAACGGGTCAAGGTCGACCGCGTCGCGTGCCCGTGGCTCATCAAGAAGTTCATCGATTCAGAGGCTGAGTTCATCTTCGTCCCCGAAAACCAGGTCTCCACGGTGGTTCGTGAGAATGGAGCTGTCCCGTTCGACGTGAGAGGAGTGGAGTTGGGTCATCACGGGAAGAAGTGCTCGTTCGAAGCGATCCTCGAGAAGCATGAGCTGAGCAATGACTCGGCGCTTTTGCTTCTCGCACGCATCGTGAACGGCGCCGACACCGACAACTCGCTCTACGATCAAGCTGAAGGGCCAGGTCTGAATGCCATTGCCGAAGGATTTCGGCATCTCGGCTTGAAGGACGATCACCAGATTCTCGCCCAAGAGTTCATTGTCTACGACGCACTTTACGCGTATTGCGAAGAGATGGTTCGCCGAGGAAAGACCCTCGGTGCGTTCTACGATTGACTCAACGATGGCGCGTCGTCTTGTCGTACCCGGAGATGCACGCCATCGGCGATGCGCACCGAGAGGTGCGATCGTACCCATCACACGCGATCATGAGAAAGGGAGTGAAGTAATGACGATCATCAGAAAGCGGGCTTCGAGATTACGAGTCCCAGCCTTGATTGCGTCTTGGTTCTGTCTGTGTCAGAGTGCCGCGCCCGCCGCCGACAAACTGGACACCGCGAAGATCGAGGAAATCACGGGCGCCAAGGGCACGCTCAACGAGGCGGAGGGAGTCTTCAAAGTGTCGTTCCCGCGAACGGACGTGAAGGTGAAGATCGACGGCAATGCATTTCCAGCGTTCATGGGCTTGACCAGCTGGGCTGCTTTTCAATCGGGAGCGAAATCCCCGGCAATGGTCATGGGAGATCTCGTCCTCTTCGAAGACGAAGTGAATCCCGTCATGTCAGCGGCGCTCGACTCGGGTCTCACCGTGACCGCTCTTCACAATCACTTTTTCTTCGACGACCCAAAGGTTTTCTTCATGCATATCGGAGGTGAAGGCACTGCGGAGAAACTCGCAACGGGAGTGAGAAACGCACTCGGCAAGGTCAAAGAAATCCGAACGGGCACGCCCGACCCCACTCACTCCTTTGGATTCAAGCCGATCCCGACGCCGAGTACCATCGCCGGGAAACCGATCGAGGAAGCGCTTCACGCGACCGCCCAAATCAAGGACGGAATGGTCAAAGCGGTCTTCGGACGCAGCGTCAAGAGTGCATGTGGATGCAACGTCGGAAAGGAAATGGGTATCAACACGTGGGCCGCGTTCTCGGGCGGTGATGATCACGCAATCGTTTGCGGGGATTTCGCCTGCTTCGAAGGGGAGTTGCAGTCCGTGCTGAAGAGCCTTCGGAGCGGGGGAATCAACATCGTCGCCATCCACAACCACATGGAAGACGAGAATCCTCGTCTCATTTTCCTTCACTATTGGGGTGTCGGGGCCACAGTCGACCTCGCTCGGACGCTCAGACATGCCCTGGACCTACTGAAAGAAAATTGATCGTGTCTTCGGTACTCAGATGCTCGACTACCGATCACCGTGGCAACCGCGTTCGCGCGTCCCGTCTACACTGGAACAGGATCTCAGTGCGGGCGCCGCGCACAACTTCGAAAGGGAGGTATGAAATGGGTACCCTGAAGTTCGCATTGGCATGCTGTGCGGGCTCGTTCATCCCTTGCAGCGCGCTGACGCTCGCGCAGGATACGCCGCAACTGGTCGTCAACGCTCAAGAGAAGTTGAAGGAGGATTTCGAGAAGGAGAACTCCAAGTGGAAGTTCGAAGCCGGAAAATGGGAAAGGCGCAAGTCCGGAGAGTCGATGGTTCTCGCGCAGACCACTGAGACTCAGCCTTGGGCGGTTGCAATTCTCGAAGACAAGAAGTTCTCAGACGTCGACATCAGTGTGCGATTTCGTCCGATCTCCGGCAAGGAAGACGCCTCGGGAGGCATCATCTTCCGTGCTAAGGACGGCAAGAACTACTTTCTCGTCAGGGCCAACGCACTCGAGAACAATTTCCGGCTGTACACGATGATCGATGGCAAGCGCAAACAGCTTGCGTCCGCAAAGGTCGACCCGCCCAAGCTGGGAGAATGGCACACGATCCGTGTCGTCGCCAAGGGCGATCAGATCCAGGCGTACCTCGACGGGAAACTCCAGATCGACGACAAGGACAAGACCTACTCGGATGGCTACGTCGGCCTCTGGACCAAGGCCGACTCGGTGACGGAATTCGACGATCTCGAGGTCGGTGTCGCGGTGGCTCTCGAGAAACAACAGGGGCACGCCAAAGTGGGTGACAGCGACGACGACGATGATGACGATCGCGACGGGAAGGACAAAGAGTGAAGGGAGATACCCAACGATAACGACGGCGTGTGAATCGTCTTCGGCGATGGACGATGCAAAGGCATCGAGCCGGTGACTACGTGAAGGTCGGTTGCATCGCTCTGCGCTCGGCGAACGACACAGTCGGCACGCTGAGTGGTTCGTTCACGAGGCGAAGTCGGAGCGCGTTCTACGGCTGATCCTGACGTCGGAAACGGATCGAGGAGGATCATGACGGTATCGGCCGACAGATCATAGTGACGCAGCGAACCGCTGACCGCCGCGCTTCATTCTTCGGTGGGAGAGGCGGCGAGCGCGAGCGTCGCAGAGTCAGTGTAAGCAAATCGCCCGAGCTCTTGCACGTCGTTCTTTTGTTTCCTGGCGCCCAGCGATCCGATCCACCCCGGCGCGGGCCGCCAGCGAAGCTTTGCGGACTCGGAGGTGCCACGCTCGTCCTCGAATGTGAAATTGATCGAGGTGACCGGAGTGTTCGTCGGCTCCATGCGATATGCGGTGCCGAGCGCGAGGTCGAAGCCGCGCGAGATCGCACACGCCCGCGATGCCGGCGTCGAACCGTGTGTCGAATCCGGCGATCGGTCCGGCGAGGTCGCCGTGCACGCCCTTCGTCTTTTCGTCGAGCTTGACGGGGACGCCGCCGACGAAGTGCAAGATGTCGACGTTGTGGGTCGAGATGCCGAAGCCGTCGCGATGCCCGTAGTCGGGCTCGATCCCCGTGCGCCAGCTGCCGCGCGGATCGGCAGGCTCGAAGCGGAGCGATCCGCGTTCCCGATCGAATTCGAAGGAGTGGAGGTCCGTTTCGTTGCCGCTGACCGAGACGATGCGCCAACCGATTTCTAGCTCGGCCTGAACGTCGACCGACCCGATCTCGTGCAGCGGAAGCGTCGGCTCGGTCCCGTCCGGCGGCTGCGTGCCGAGGAGGCCCGCGACGACCCACACGGGGCTAGCGAAGTAGGTTGGAATCAAAGTTCGAGCCGTGGATTTCGGAGTGACACCACAGACACTTCGTGAAGGTGCTTCCCGGGATCTCAACGTGCGTCGCCTCGAGGTTGTCGTGGCACGAGTAACACATGAGTCGCGGCTCCGCGTACGTGAGCAGTCGGCGATTGGGCGAACCGTGAGGCTCGTGGCACGACCTGCAGCGGCGCAAGCGGTCGGCTTCGTGGCCGAAAACGAACGGCCCGTGTTTGTCCGAGTGGCAGCCGACGCAGTTCTCGCGACGCACGCGTTCTCGCAGCTCGCTGGGTGAGCCGCCGTGCGGCGGATGACAGCTCGTACACTCGATCTGCGTGTTCAGCGGATGACGAAACGGCTGCCGGAACTCGGCGACCGCTTCGGCGTGGCAGCTCTCGCAGCGTGCCACTAGAGTCTATGGGCCGCGCGCGTCGTTCGGCAGCGTCGCGTGCGGGGCGTGGCAACTCGTGCACCCGATGGCGGCGCCGTGAGGTCGACGGGCCCCCGTCGTCGTCTCGACATCACGAACGTGGCAGGATGCACAGGCGTGGTCCGGCGCCGAAAGGTCGATCCTGCTCGTCAGTATGTGTTCGGATCTTCGTTCGAGGCGCACGCCGCGGCGATTGCAGTCAGGACGAACAGTAATGGCAAGAGCTAGCGAGTCCGTTCAGCGTGGTCCTGCGGCATGGGGTGGCATGCGCCCTCCAGTGTCACGAACCTCGCCCGGAGAGTTCGCGGCGACGGTGGTTCCGACTCGAGCCGTGCTCCAGGATCTCGCTTTCGCGAGCCCCGCCTTGATCGTCCGCTGATTAGACGGTAGAAGTTCGGCCATGGGTCGAGATCGTGCCGGCATACTTCATGGCGCTCTCGCTTTCATCGTCGTGATCGCGATCGCGCTGTTGGTGCCGCTTCATGTCGTTTTCGATCACCTCGGCGAGCCTGCTGCCGTCCACCAGCACGAGAGCGACGACCACGATTCCTCGGATCACGAAATCATGGCGAGCGTCGTCGCCGCCGAGTCGGTTGGCATCGTTTCGTCAGCAGTCCCGCCATTCGATGTCTCGCCGTCGTACGACGAATCCGCGCCACTGCCGTCGACGTGCGTGAACTCGGTCGTGTTTCGGATTCGTTCGCGCGAGCCCGGCGCGAAAAGCCGTGACGACTCTCGACCGACTCCCCCCCGCGCGCCTCCTACCCCCTGAATCCACTCCCCTCCGCGTCCATTCCCTGATCTGAGGTTCTTTTTCGAGACCCGTTCCCTGTAGAGGTGGATTCTCGATGATTGCCCATTTGCTCGGCCGCGGCAACTCCGCGCGCCTCGTGTCCGCGAGTCTTCTCCTCGCTCTCATGAGCTGCCAGTCCGTTGGCCCTCGATCGGCCGTCTACGAGTCAGGCGCGCTCGGGGACGTAGGAAAGGCGATCGTCTTCCACAGCGAGAGTGGGCCGATCGACACGCCGATGGCGCTTTCCGAGTCACTTACTCTCGGCGACGTCGTTCAGCGAACGCTCGCCACCGACCCTTCCATTCAAGCGGCGCTCGCTCGAGTCCGCGTCGCCGAAGCCGAAGCCGATCAGGCCCGTCTCCTTCCCAATCCGATTCTGAGCTTCTTCCTCCATTTCCCACAAAACGGCGTCGCTGCGCCGATCGAGGTAGCGATCAACGAGGACCTCTTCTCGATCCTCCAGAGGTCGGGCAGGATCGACGCTGCCGATGATCGGCTGCGGCAATCGACCGCCGAAGCGCTCGGTGTCGTCCTAGATGTCCTTCTCGACGTCCAAAGCCGGTTCGTTCGACTCCAGGCGATCGAAGGACGGCTTTCGGCGCTCGAAAACCGCGCGACGGTTCTCGCAAACCTTCTCGACGTCGCCCGGGCGCGCCTTTCGAAGGGCGAAGGCACCACGCTCGCCGTGACCACTCTCGAGACCGAGACGGTCGAGTTGCGCAGCGAGGCAACGGAGCTGCGATCGGAGCGTGAAGATCAGCGGCTCATCCTCGTGCGACAGATGGGGAACCCCGCCGGACGCACGGATTGGCGGCAGGCATCGTGGAAGCCCCCCGATGCGGCACCCGTCGCCGAACAGGCATGGATCGAAGCGGCCCTCGAGCGACGTCCAGAAATCCAAGCGCGGCGCTGGCAGCTCGCGGCACTCGGCGACGAGCTCGGGTTGGCGAGGCGCTCGACGCTCGCCGGAATGGCGGTTGGCGCCGATGTCCAATGGGACGACGGATGGAGCCAAGGACCGTCAGCCGCTCTTCCCCTTCCGATCTTCGACTTCGGCGGGCCGCGTCGGGCCGCCGCCGAGGCACGAGTCGTCGAAGCCCGTCACCTCCTGCTCGACGCGCAGCGCCTGGCGGTCCAGGAAGTGCGCCGGACGCTCGCTGCGTTCGCCGCTGCGCGAGCACTGCAAGAGGACGTGCAGGTGAATCTCATGGCGCTTCAGCAGAAGCGACGCAGCGAGGCGGAAGCCGCCTTCCGAAACGGTCAGTCCGACATCACGGCAGTTTTTCTCGCCGATCGGGACATCCAGACGACGCAGATCCGGATCGCCGAGCTCGAGCGGCGCACCGCCGAGGCCTACCTTCGACTCGTTCGTACGGTGGGTGGCCCGGGCGTCGTGGCGAACGTCGAGAGTCAGGTTCGAGAATGAAAGGCACCTGTATGAACATCGAAGCACTTCTCCCCCGAGCCGTTCTGATCCTCGTCGGGGGACTCGCCTTCCTTTGTGGTTGCGACGGTTCGCGGGACGCATCGAATTCCGCAATGGATTCGAAGCCGGACGCCGGAAAGGAAGCATCGGCAGATGAGATCACCCTCGTCCCCGCAGCAGTCGCGAAGTATGGCTTCGCGACGGAGCCGGCGAGGAAACGGACGCTGACGACGACGGTGACCGCACCCGCGCGAATCTCATTCAACGTCGAAGCCATGGCAAACGTGGGTTCCGTCGTCCGCGGCCGCATCCTCGAGATCAAGGCCAAGCGAGGCGACCTCGTGAAGGCGGGAGACGTCCTGCTGGTGATCGAGAGTTCGGAACTCGGTGAAGCGCAAAGCGACTATCTGCAAAAGCGCAATGCGGTCGCCTTGGCCGGGCCGGCGATCGAACTCGCCAAAGACTCGGCCGAGCGTGCGCGAAGTCTCTACGAAGAAAACAAAGGCATTGCGCTCGGCGAGGTCTTGAAGCGCGAAGGGGAGTACAAAGCTGCACAGGGCGTGCTGCGCTCCGCGGAGTCGGGCCTCCAATCGGCCGAGAACCGACTCCATCTTCTCGGGATGAGCCACGCGGTCATCGACACCCTCGCGAAAACGGGCGAGATCGATCCGCGCTACGTCGTGACGGCGCCGATCGAGGGTACGGTCGTCGACGAACACGTCGTGCGCGGCGATCTCGTCGGACCCGATCACGAGGTCCTCTTCGTCCTCGCGGACATGGGCACCCTGTGGGCCGTCGCGAGCGTTCCAGAGGGGCGGCTCGCCGACGTCATCGTTGGGAGCAAGGCTCGAGTGAAGCTGGCTGCGGTCGGTCGCGCGATCGATGGCGTGGTCTCTCTGATCGATCCCGCTCTCGATCCCGACACGCGGACGGCGCGCGTCCGGATCGACGTTCACGACGCGGCGATCCGGCCCGGCATGACCGCGCTCGCGGAGATCCTCGTCCCGACGGCAAATGCTGAACCGGTGCTTGCGGTGCCGGAAGAGGCGGTCCAGACCGTAGCCGGAAAACCAGCGGTCTTCGTTCCCGTGGCGGGAAAGCAGAACACGTTTGCGAAGCGATCGATCCTCGTCGGTTTGGTCGCGGATGGGTGGCTTCCGGTGCTCGGCGGTCTCGAGGAGGGCGACGCCGTCGTCGTCAAGTCGAGCTTCGTCTTGAAAGCCGAGCTCACCAAGGGCAGCGAGGAGGAGTGAACGATCATGCTCGAACGACTTCTCCGATTCTCCATTGCAAACCGCTGGACGATCGTCGTGTTCGGCTCCGTCGCGGCCGCGTTGGGTCTTCGCTCGCTGTCGCGCCTCCCGATCGACGCGGTCCCGGACATCACGAACAACCAGGTTCAAGTCACGACCGTTTTTCCGGCGCTCACGCCCGCCGAGATCGAAAAGCAGATCACCTTCCCTGTCGAAACGGCGCTCGCCGGAATCCCGGGGCTCGAGTTCACGCGCTCGCTCTCAAGAAACGGCTTCTCGCAGGTGCAGGCGGTCTTCGCCGACGACGTCGACCTCTACTTCGCGCGGCAGCAAATCAGCGAGCGGTTGGGCCAGACGAAGGACAGCCTGCCTCCCGGCGCTGAGCCCGCGCTGGGACCTGTCGCCACGGGCCTTGGCGAGATCTACATGTATGCGGTCGACTACGAGCATCCGGACGGAAAAGGAGCCCGGGTGGTCGACGGCGAGGCGGGCTGGCAGAAGGACGGGTCGTATCTCACCGCGGAGGGCAAGCGGCTCGCGAATGCATT
>JACOTG010000153.1 GCA_016178505.1 Planctomycetota bacterium | reverse complement strand
TCCCGTCGTCCGGGGTCTGACCCCGGACGACGGTTGTTGTTGGGTATCTGACAACGGACGCGTGAGGCACCGCCGCTCGGGCACTCGCGTCGGCTTGATCGGGCCGCCGCACCCGCATAGAATCGCGCGCGCTTGCGCCGCCTCGACGAACGAGTCGGTGGCCGGCGCGAGCGTTGCCAACCGGATCGAAGAGAAGGAGGCCCGCCCCAATGGCCCGCAAGAAGAATGGCGATACCGCACCCAAGCCGGAGCCCGACGACGATCCGTTCGTCGTCTCGCGCCGCGGCTTCCTGAAGGGTGTGTCGGGAAGCGCGATCACCGCCGCGGTCGTGCCGCAAGTGCTCGTGCCCGCGATCGGCGCCGCCGCGATGGCGGCCGCGCCACCCGACGTGAAGGGCGTGACGTCGCTCAAGATCGACCTCGACGTGAACGGGCAGAAGCGCTCGCTCGAGGTCGAGTCCCGCGAGACGCTTCTCGAGGTGCTGCGCGATCGGCTCGACCTCACGGGCGCGAAGCTCGTCTGCGACCGCGGCGAGTGCGGTGCGTGCACGGCGCTCGTCGACGGCGAGCCGATCTACTCGTGCATGATGCTCGCGGCCGACGCGCAAGGTCGAAAGATCACGACGGTCGAAGGGCTCGCGCAAGGCGACAAGCTGCACCCCGTCCAAGAGGCGTTCCTCCAGTACGACGGCTATCAGTGCGGCTTCTGCACGCCGGGCCAGATCCTGTCGTGCGTCGCGCTCGTGAACCACAATCCGAATCCGACGCTCGACGACGTCAAAGAGGCGATCGCCGGCAACCTCTGCCGATGCGGAACCTACACGAAGATCTTCGAGGCGGCGCTCGCCGCAGCGAAGTCGTCCCGCGGAGGCAAGTGACATGGAGAAATCGCAGAAGCTCAAACTGGGATTCGGCGACAGCTTCAAGGACGTCGACGTCACGGTGCCGGACACCGAGCCGCCGATCTGGGACGCCAAGTTCAAGCCGAAGATCCTGGGCGGTCGCACGCCGCGCATCGAGGGCCGCGACAAGGTCACGGGCAAAGCGAAGTACACGTACGACCAGAAACCCCCGGGCCTGCTCTACGGACGGATCCTGCGCTGCCCGCATCCGCATGCGAAGGTGAAGTCCGTCGACGCCAGCGCCGCGAAGGCGCTTCCCGGCGTTAAGGCGGTGATCACGTTCGAAGGTCGCGAAATCAATGCCGCCGGCGAGGGTGGCGCGGCCGCGTTGGCCGCCGAGTCTCCGCGAATCGCCGACGACGCGATCCGCCTGATCAAAGTGGACTACGAGGTCCTGCCCTTCGTCGTCGACGTCGAGGCCGCGATGAAGGAAGACGCGCCGCGCGTCAAGAAGGGGCCGAATTCGGGAGCGCCGCGCAAGCCCCCGATGCGCGGTGACGTCGACAAAGGGTTCGCCGAGTCCGCCGCCGTGATCGAGTCCAACTACACCACTCAAGTCCAGACGCACTCGAGCCTCGAGACGCACGGCTCGGTGGCGAAGTGGGACGGCGACAAGCTGACGGTCTGGGCGTCGACGCAGGGAACGGGAGCGTACCGCGAAGCGCTGGCACAGGAGCTGAAGCTCCCCGCGGAAAACGTCCGCGTCATCACGGAGCACATGGGCGGCGGCTTCGGCAGCAAGTTCGGTCCGCAGTTTGAGGGCATCATCGCCGCGCGGCTCGCCAAGGAAGCGAACGCGCCCGTGAGGCTCATGCTCACGCGCGCGGAGGAGCACGTCGACTCCGGAAATCGCCCGTCCTCGGTGCAGCACGTGAAGCTCGGCGCGTCGAAGGACGGCAAGTTCACGTCGCTCGACCTGAAGGGCTACGGCACGGGCGGCACGGGCGGCGGCTCGAGCTTCTCAGGGCCCGCGCGCCGCATCTACTCGATCCCGAACATGCAGACCGAAGAGCATGACGTCTTCATCAACGCAGGCTACGCCGCGGCGATGCGGGCACCGGGCCATCCGCAAGGGTCGTTCGCGCTCGAGCAGGCGATCGACGAGCTGGCGGAGAAGCTCGGCATGGACCCGCTCCAGATACGCAAGCTCAACGATCTCAATCCGATTCGCCTCGCCGAGTACGACATCGGCGCGAAGCGCATCGGCTGGGAACGACGGCAGAAGAACCCGGGGTCGGCGCCCGGCCCGAAGAAGCGCGGTCTCGGATGCGGCGCCGCCGTGTGGGGCGCGGAAGGCGGACCCGGCGCGCAGGTCCAAGCGCGGTTCTATCCCGACGGCAAAATCGAGATTCGAAACGGCGTGCAGGACATCGGAACCGGAACGCGCACGCTCATGGGCCTCATTGCAGCGGAAGAGCTGGGCGTGCCGCTCTCGCGCATCACCGTGATGATCGGCGACACGGACTTCCCGCCCGGCGTGCCGAGCGGCGGGAGCCAGACCGCCGGATCGATCGCGCCGACCGTTCGCGCGGCGGTGGTCGACGCGAAGAACCAGCTCGCCGCGGCGCTGGCGCCGAAGCTCGGCGCGAAGCCCGAAGAGATCGACGTTCGCGATGGAAAAGTCTGGGTGAAGGGCGCCACAGGCCCGGATCTCGCGGCCGCGCTCGCACAGGTCGAACCGATCGTGGGAAAGGGCGAACACTCGAAGAACTTCGCCACGCTCTACGGCGGCATCGCGGGCGCGCAATTCGTCGAAGTCGAGGTCGACGTCGAGACGGGATTCGTCTCGGTGATCAAGGTCGTCGCGGTCCACGACTGCGGCACGCCGATCAATCGCCTCGCGATCGAGAGCCAGATCGTCGGCGGCGTGATCCAGGGCATTTCGTACGCGCTCTTCGAGAACCGCATTCTCGATCGCAACACGGGGCTCATGGTCAACGCGAACCTCGAGGACTACAAGATCGCCGGTTCGAAGGACATGCCCGAGATCGAGCCCGTGATCTTCGACACCGCGAACGGGCTCAACAGCGTCGGCGTGTTCGGCCTCGGCGAAGCGGCGAACGTGCCGACCGCGGCCGCCGTCGCCAATGCGATCGCGAACGCGACGGGCGTTCGCGTCCGCGACCTCCCCATGACTCCCGATCGCGTCCTCGCCGCGCTGGCGAAGAAGGGTTGATCTACAGATGAAAGCGTTCGAACTCGTATTGCCGACCGGCCTCGACCAAGCGACGGCCGCGCTGGGCACGACGTGGGGCAAGAGCGCAATCCTCGCCGGCGGCATCGACATCCTAGGCGAGATGAAGGAGCGCACGCTCGAGCTCGACCGCGTCGTGAACTTGAAGTCGCTCCGCGATCTTCGATACGTGACCGCCGATGCGAAGGGCTTGAAGCTCGGCGCGCTGGCGACGCTCACCGAGATCGCGAACAGCCCCGACGTGAAGGCGCGATGGCCCGGGCTCGCGCAGGCGGCACACTCCGTCGGCACGCCGCAGATCCGCAACGTCGCAACGATCGGCGGGAACCTCTGCCAGCGGCCGCGCTGCTGGTACTACCGCGGCCTCGAATTCCACTGCTTGAAGAAAGGCGGCGATCACTGCTTCGCCGAGGAGGGCGAGAACCGCTACCACGCGATCTTCGGCGACGGGCCGTGTCATATCGTGCACCCGTCGGATTGCGCGCCCGCGTTGATCGCGCTTGGCGCGCGCATGACGATCACCGGCGCGGACGGCAAGAAGCGCGACGTCGACGTCGAATCGTTCTTCACGATGCCCGATGAGGTCGTCGAGCGCGAAAACGTCCTTCATCCGAACGATGTCGTCACCGAGATCACGGTGCCGGCGCCCGCGGCGGGCGCGAAGAGCCTCTACCTCAAGATGCGCGAGAAGCAGTCGTTCGACTTCGCGCTCGCGAGCGTCGCGATCGCGGGGCGCGTCGACGGCGGCAAGTGGTCGGACGTCCGCGTCGTGCTCGGCGGCGTTGCGCCGAAGCCGTGGCGATCGAAGGCGGCCGAGGACGCGCTGAACGGCAAGCGCATCGAGGATGCGACGGCGAGAGCCGCGGGTGAAGCGGCGGTGAAAGCGGCGAAGCCGATGCGAGACAACGCCTACAAGGTGCAGCTCGCGCGCGTCGCCGTGGCGCGCGCCGCGATGTCGCTCGTGTAGCACGCCGCCGCGAATCGAACCGTTTCAGGACCGCGTGGGATCTCGAAGGTGACGCTGCGGACAGCTGCCGAGCCGAGTTTCGGGTTCGTCCCCGGCGTACAATCGGCATCTCGGTGAGACATGCGAGCTAGGCCGTTCTGACTGAAGACGGGGATATCCACTCATGAGGAGAGTCGACATGCTGCACACTCGTCTGGCGCCGTCTCTGTTCATCCTTCTTGCCATGGCATCGAGTCGCGCGCTCGCGGCGAACGCGAACGTCAACGTCGCGTGTTGCCAGTTCACGGACACGACGAGCCTCACCTCGACGACGACGATCGATGCCGGCGATACCGTGACGTGGACCAACATGGATTTCCCGGGATCACACACCGTGACCAGCGGCACGGGATCCGCCGATCCGAACGTCGGGGTTCTCTTCGATCAATCCCTCGCGTCGACGTTCACGTTTCAGTTCAACACGTCGGGAACCTTCCAGTACTTCTGCCGCGTGCACGAGATCTTTTCGATGCGCGGAACGGTCGTCGTTCGTTGCAACAACGGCGACGTGAACACGGCCGGCACCGGTCGCCAAGACGCGCTCACCGTCAACTCGCAGACGGGCACGGTGATCATCCCGTTCGGCTTCCCGGTCACCGTGGCGCTCGCGTCCTCGAACGGCGGGCCTGCAGCGGCCAACTACGCGCTCTTCGTTTGGGGCGGCTCGACGCCTCACAACCAGCAGCTCGTCGTCCGTGGAACGAACTGCGGTTGCCTGTTCAATCCGACACCGCTCGCTCCGGGCTCGCCGCAACCGGTGAAGTGCCTTCACAGTCCCGCGTTCGTGAGAGCGTGCATGGGTCGACCCACCCTGCCGTCGCCCGCGAGCACGCCCTGGATGCGAACGCGCCCGCAGGGGTTCGTGAACCCGGTGACGTTCACGCTGCAGGCGGTGCTCATCGACAACGCCGCGGGCAACAGCCAGCGAGTGAGCGTGTCGAACGTCGTGATCCTCCAAGTTCAGTAATCCGAATCGCCCATTTTTTTCGTCCGACGACCGCGATCCGACTCACGCCCTTTTTCGACTGCCGCTCGTCGACTAAACTGCTCCTCGACCACTCTCGAGCGGAGCGCAACGAAGGAGCGATTTCATGAAGGCGCTTGCTTTCGCGGCGTTCGTCGCCGCCGTGGTGCTCGGTTCCAACCGGGCGCTCGCGTCGAACGTGGAAGTCACGGTGTACTGCTGCGGCGACACGTTTCAGCCATCGAGCGTCGCGATCCAACCCGGCGACACCGTGACGTGGCGATTGGGAGACGTCGTCTCGTCGCATCGGATCGCAAGCGGCTTGGGCGGATTCGATTCGACGGCGGGATCGCTGTTCGACGGGGGGCTCACACCGACGACCGGACCCCTCGTCCACCGGTTCGACGAATTGGGCACGTTCCACTTTTTCTGTCGCGCGCACGAGGG
>JACOTG010000152.1 GCA_016178505.1 Planctomycetota bacterium | reverse complement strand
TTTCGTTCCGGGAAGCTGCGGCCGCCTCCCGGTCTCGAACAGCGGGACCGCGAACAAGAGCTAGCCCGCTCGATTCGGTAGTTCAATCCCCCGCGAACTTCCAACTCGGCTTGTAGTCGCGAGTGAGAGGAGCCTTCGTCAACATCGCGCGAACCATGTCCACAGGCATGTCGCCGCCCTGCAGGATCGCGTCGTGGAAGGCGCGGTTCGTCATGCGGCCCGAGTCGACGAGGTCGTGATGCAGGGCGCGGAACTGGAGTCCGCCGATCATGTAGGCGATCTGGTACAGGGGACCATAGCTGCCGTTGAACGAGCGTCGCACCTCCGCGGTCGCGTTCGCTCGCTCGTGCCCGACGCGCTCGACGAGCAAGTCGATGCACTGCTCGGGCGTCATCTTTCCCGTGTGAAAGCCGAGGGAGAACAAGATCCTCGCGCAGCGGTGCATCCGCCAGAAGAGCATCCCCACTCGGTTTTCCGGCGACTTCGCGTAGCCGAGATCCCACATCAACATCTCCCAATAGAGCGCCCAGCCTTCGGTCCAAAATGGAGTCGAGAATGCCTGACGGTGCGTGTTGTAGCGCTCGGTCATGAACTGCTGGAGGTGATGGCCCGGGATCAACTCGTGGAAGACGGTCGCTCGGGAGAAGTGAATGTTGTTGCCGCGGAGGCTCATCATCTTGTCGTCATGGGCCATCGCATCGGTGGGGAACGAAACTCGAATGACCTCGCCGCCGAGGAAGAACGGCGCCGTCTTCTGCCCCTCGGGCGACATCATCTCGAGACGCCAGACGTCTTTTGCGAGCGGCGGAACCGTGACGAGATCGTGGTCCTCGAGGAACGCGACAGCCTCACGCGCGAGATCGCGAACGAGATCGGCTTGGCGTCCCGGCTCGACGTGCAGCGTCTTCACCTTCTCGAGCGCTGCTTTCCAGTCGTCGCCGAATCCCATGTCGTGTGACGCCTTCTTCATCTCCGATTCGCACCAACCGAACTCTCGCTCGGCGATGGCGATGAGATCCTCGGGAGCGTACGGGATCATCTCGAACGCGAGTTCCTCGCAAAGCGCGTCACGGCCGATCGGATCGCCCACGATCGGCTCGTCGTCGCCGGCGACGATCCCGACGACCTTCTCTCGGAGCAATGCCCGGTACGCCTGGAGGGATTGGTCGGCCTTCTTGTAGGGCGCCGCGACCCACCACGAGAAGAGAGGATCGTAGCCGTCGGCTTGGACGAACCATCGCCGCAGCGTCTCGTCGAGATCCGCGACGATCTGCGCCGCACGGAGGGCGAGGATCTTCGTCGTTCGAATCGGCGCCGGCGACGATGCATCGGTGGCGCTCGCCGCACGGAGCCCGGCCTCGACCTCCTTGCGCGTTCGATCGATCTCGTCGCACAAGCGCGCGAGCGTGGATGCCGCGGCTTCTGGATCGAACGACTCCATGCGGCCGCGAGCGTCGGCGAGATCGAGGATCGTGCGAGAAAACGGGAGGAGCGCCGCGGTCTCCGCGAGGAGCTTCTCCCGCTGCGCCAGCGCGTGCAGGTCGCGGCCAAGCCGATTCACGAGCAGCACGTAGTCGATGCGGCCTTCCCCGCCGAGCGCGTCGAAGTCGACGGCGGCGATGCGCGTACGCCACGCGGCGCCGAACTCCCGCAAGCACGTGCGATGGTCGGAAGAGTACTCGTCGGGGTATCTCCGCAGGAGCGCGCCCCGGTCGGCGCTCCATCGCTCGACCACGTCGCGAAGCTCGCTCGTCGACTGTCGGAGCGGCGTCGACAGGTCGGGCACGTAAGGCGCCGCGCCCCCGCCCGGTCGTTCTTGACCTCGAGCCCCCGTCGTCCCGAGGACACCGCACGCCGCGACGACGAACAAAGCTCCTACGACTCCGATTCCAGAGATCATTCGATTCATGGACCCCACGTTTCCGCTCGGCAAGACGTCCTCCTGATCCTCGCCCCCGTGACGCCTCGCATGCTAACCGCCGCGCTGCATGGCCGCGAGCATCCCCATCGTCTCGCTCATGGCGCTCGGCCGTTTGGCCGCTTAGACTGATCGCTGCCATGTCTTCGGATGAATGGGCAGATCGACTCCGAAACGCAAGGCTCGCACTGGAGCTCTATCGCGATCGGCGCGAAAAGGGCGAGGCCGAGTCCGAATCGGCGTTCTTACGTGCCAATCAACCGCTCAGCGACCTCCTCGAGCCGATGCTCCACGATCGCTTCGATACGGACGCGGACGAGCCGGCGGCCGAGTCCGGCATCGAGAACGCACGCCGCGTCGAGGGACGAACGCTCGGCGAGTTCCAGATCGTTCGCGAGATCGGCCGCGGCGGAATGGGCGTGGTCTACGAGGCCGTGCAGCCGTCGCTTCGCCGCACCGTCGCCATCAAGGTCCTGCCGGCGCACTTGACGCTTCGCGACAACACGATCCAACGATTCCATCGCGAGGCGCTGACGGCGGCCAAGTTTCGCCACCCCGGAATCGTGGAGATCTACACGGTAGGCGCGGACGATGGCACGCACTTCTTCGCCATGGAGTTCGTGCCCGGAGCCTCGCTCGATCGAGTCATCACGCGATTGAAGATCGAGCCGTTCGAGTCGCTAGACGGCGAAAGCGTCGCCGTCGCCGTGCGCGATCTGGCTCGACAGCCGAGCGATCCGAACTCCCGCGTGGGCGAACGCGCGACGACGCAGTCGGACGGCGCCGTCACGTGGAAGGGCAGCTACGTCGAGACCGTCGTGCGACTCGCGGCTGCAGTGGCCGAAGCGCTCGACCACGCGCATCGAGCGGGCGTCATCCACCGCGACGTCAAGCCCTCGAACATCCTCCTCCGGACGGACGGCACGCCGATCCTCACCGACTTCGGCCTCGCTCGCGAAGAAGGACTCCCGTCGATGACGCTCACCGGCGACTTCGTGGGGACGCCGTATTACGTCTCGCCGCAACAGGTCGTTTCGCGGAGCGTGAAAGTCGACCATCGCACGGACGTCTTCTCGCTCGGCGTCACGCTCTACGAGCTGTTGACGTTGCGCCGACCGTTCGAGGGCCACAACAGCCAGCAGATCTTCGAGAAGATCCTCACTCGCGAGCCCGTCGATCCGCAGAAACTCAACCCGCGGCTCGCGTCCGACCTCGCGACGATCGTGCTGAAGGCTCTCGAGAAGGACCCGGATCGCCGGTACGCGACCGCGGCCGCGTTTGCGGCAGACCTTCGCGCGTTCCTCGACTATCGGCCGATTCAAGCTCGGCGAGTCCCTGGCGTCGTTCGACTTCTGCGATGGGCAAGGCGAGAGCCGGCGAAGGCGGCGCTGCTCGGAATCCTCACGATTGGCGTACCGATCCTGGCGGCGATCGGCGGGTACGCGGCGGCGCGGCTTCCGGCGATGCGCGCAGAGGCCCGGCTCTACGCGACCGAGCGCGGCTTGAAAGCGGCGTACCTCGATCTCGGAAACAAGCGCTTCTCGAGCGCGATCGCGAAGTTCGAGCGCGTGCTCGCCGAGGCTCCCGACACGCCGGAAGCGATCGCCGGAATTGCGTTCACCCAACTCGAGACTCACGAGGGAGAGAAGGCTCTCGCGACGCTCGATCGATACGGCCGCGTCATCGATGCCTATCCTTCGTTCGCCTGGATTCGAGCGGATGCCCTGCGCGATGCCGGGCGCGAGGCGGAGGCGAACGCCGTGGAACGCAATCTCGGGGAACCCAGGGAAGCGCTCGATTGCTTCCTCGCAGGATATCGAAAGCTGCCGCGCGGCAAGTATGGTGAGCCGGGCGATCCGGAGCGCTACGGCCCTGCCCTGCAACTCCTGACCGAAGCGGCGATGATGCAGTCGCGCGCACTATTCCATTTCGAACGAGCCCGCGCCGCAGGGCTCGCGAAGGACGCCCGTGCGGCTCGTGAAAGCGCATTCACGATCGAGACGCTCTGGCCCAACGCCCCGAGCTCGTGGTTCCACGTTGGATTGGCCCTGCACTACGTCGATCAACCGAAGGCGATCGACGCTTTTCGCAAGGCAATCGAGCACTCGCCGAGCGACTTGGCGGCATACGGCAACCTCGCGAGCACTCTCTACGACGTCGGCGACTACCACGGCGCGATCGAGACCCTTCGACGTGCGGTCGAGATCGACCCGAACGACGTGGACACGAAGTGCAGTCTCGGCATCACCCTCCAGGCGATCGGCGAGAACGTCCAAGCGATCGAGACCCTCCGCGAAGCAACTCGGCTCGATCGGGCGTATCCGTGGGCTCACTACAGCCTCGGAATCGCGCTTCACTCGCTAGAGGACTACTCGGGCGCCGAAGCTGCCTTTCGCGAGGCCATTCGTCTCGATCCAAAGTTCTCGAGGGCGCATGCGCGCCTCGGGCTGACGCTTCAAGAGTCGCACGATCCCTCGCAGGCCATTCCCGAGTATCGCGAGGCGATTCGCTTGGACCCAAAGTACGCGCAGGCACACTACAACCTCGGCACTGCGCTACAGGAGACCGGCGAGGACGACGAAGCCATCGCCGCGTTTCGCGAAGCGATCGCCGCCTATCGTGAAGCACTCGAGTTGAACCCAAAGGACGCGACGACGCTCGTCAACCTCGGCGGCGCGCTTCACCGCACGCACGATCTCGAAGGAGCGGTCGTTTCGTACCGTCGAGCGATCGAAATCGATCCGAAGCAGGCTCGCGCCCACATGGGCCTCGGCGATGCGCTCTTCGAACTCGGAGATTCCGAGCGCGCGGTGACCGAGTACCGGCGTGCGATCGAAATCGATCCTACGCTCGACGCGGCCTACTTCGAGCTTGCGCAGACGCTTCACGACATGGCCGAATTCGGCGCGGCTCGCACCGCCCTCGAGTGTTGGACCACGGCGCGGCCGGCGAACTCGAAAGCGTGGGCGGAGCTGGCCTACGCGTGCGTCTATCCGAACGCCGACGAGAGTCAGCACGATCCGGCGAAGGGATTGGCCGCGGCGCAGCGTGCGCTCGATCTTGCGCCTCGACTCGCCGTGGCTCACGCCAGCTTGGCGGAGATCCTCGTCGAGAAGGGCGATCTATCGAACGCGATCGTCGCGTGCCGTCGGGCTCTAGAGATCGATCCGAAGGACGAGCACGCTCACGTGGCTCTGGTGCGAGCACTCGCAGCTCTCGGCGAGTGGGTCGAGACGAGACGCGAGCTCGAGAAGTGGACCGCGGCGTGTCCCGACAGTCGGGAAGCATGGAATCGTCTCGCGTGGTTCCTCGTCGACCCAAACGCCAACGACGCCCAGCACGACGCGGTTGCTGGTCTAGCGGCAGCTCGACGAGTCGAAGCGATCACGCACGGCACCGACGTGCCGAGCCTCGACACCCTTGCGGAAGCGCTCTTTTTGAACGGCGACGTCCGCGGCGCGATTCGAACCGAGATTCGCGCGCTCGGCATCCTCGACCGCACGACGCACCCGAACCCCAGCCATCGGCAGTGGGTCGAGAGTTCACTCGAGCGTTTCCTGAAGGCAGCTGAACGCAGCCCCGCGACGGGGCCGCGGTAGCCGGATCGGATTTCTGCGCGAACGCGACTTGAGACCGACCGGCGCCCTCCTGTAGCCTACCGCCTCGCGGCTGCACGGACGCAGCCGCTTCCTCAGCAAGACCCGTCACCAAGAGATCGAACGATGGCGAAGGACACCGTGGCCAAGGCAGCCCCAGAAGCCGCTCGATTCCAGCCGCGACCCGGAAAAACCGACGAGGAGCAGGACCTCATCCGCCGCGCCGAGGCGTTCATGGCCGAGGCGTGGCGCGAACGCACGCGGCGCGGACGCGCCGAGAAAGCGCGCGAGGCGTTGAAGCTCTGGCCGGACTGCGCCGACGCATGGGTGCTGCTCGGCGAGACCGCGATACGAAGTCCCGAGGAAGCGTGCGAGACCTACGAGAAAGGCGTCGCCGCCGGCGAGCGCGCGCTCGAGGGCGATGCGTTCGCGACTCCGGGCGCCGCGTTCACGTCGCGTCCCGACGCAATCCACTGGATGAAGGCGAAAGTCGGCCTCGCCAAGGCGTACTGGGCGGTCAACAAGCGCGAAGAGGCTCTGCAGCAGTTACGCGACGTCTATCGCCTGGCACCGGACGACACGCTGCGCGTACGGCATCTCATCGGCACGTGCCTGTTCATCTTGAAGAAGCTCGACGAGGCCGACGCGTTCTTCGCCACCGAGCGGTTCACCGGCGACCGGTACGCGGCGGCGCTCTATCCGCGCGCGCTCCTCGCGTTTCGCAAGCACGGCGACACCGACGCGACGCAGAAGATTCTTGCGGACGCCGTCAAGGCGAACCCGCACCTCGTTCCGTACATCCTCGAAGAGAAAGCGGCTCCGCCCGTCTATGCCGACGATTTCGAGCCGGGCAGCGAAGCGGAGGCCGAGTACTACGCGTCCGACGCCGTCGACGTCTGGAAAGAAGTCCCGGGCGCGCTCGATTGGCTCGCGGAGCGAACCGGTCGCCACGCCGGCCCGCCCGAACCCATCCACGCGAACGCGAAGGTCGGTCGCAACGATCCGTGCCCCTGCGGAAGCGGCAAGAAATTCAAGAAGTGCTGCGGGTAACGTGTGACGCGTACGGAGCCAGGCACAACTCCGGCGGATCATTCCGCATATGCTGCGCGCAAAGCAATCGGCCGCTCGAAAGGGACCCACGCATCTGCTGCGTACCGAGCCAGACACGATTCCGACGGGTTTCCCGCGCGTCACGCAACCGGCGCGTCGAGGCACACCCACGCACCTTGCCACGGCGTGATCGACGAGATCGTCGATGCTCGCTGTGTCCCCGAGACGGTTCGTCGGTGAAGGAGCGCGCCGCCAGACGCGATCCAAAGATCGCCGCCGAGCTGATCCGCGAACGTGCGAAGGAACGAGAGCCCGATCCCCATGTTTCGCTTGCCCTCCGTGCCCGTGACGCCCTGCTCGACCGCCAGCTGTAACGCTTCAGCGTCGTCCGCAATTCGCCCTGCGAACTCGTGGTTTCGTTGCAAGCTGGTGAGAAAACCCACTCCGCGATCGATCGGCGCTGCTGCCGGCGCTGCTCGATCCCGGCAGCGAGAAACGCAACACCTGCGGGCTCGACAAGTGAATTCGGTGGCAATTGGACACGCACCGCTTCCTGTGAGTCGACCAATGCCCACTGCGTGAACCACGCAGGTGCTTGATGTGGGCCGAGGAACCGCGGAAGCGCGAGGTCGAACATGCACTCACAGGATATTAGACGAGGACGCTCGAGGCTACCGGCGACGAGGGCGCTCCGGGCGCGCCGTGCTCGGACGGTGAGGGCGGTAGCCCGCCTGACGCGGAGTCGGAATCTCGTGGATCATCCCGGCCTCGTTCGCCGCCTTTCGGCGCGCGTCGATCGCCTCTTTCGGCGGCTGCGCGGGGATGAGTGCATCGCAGCCGGCGCCAATGAGGTCCTTTCGTCCAGCGGCGATCAGCGCGTCGCGCACGACGAACCAGTGTTCCGGCTTCCAGAACTGCATGAGCGCGCGCTGCGCTTTCCGATCGCGAAGTGATTTCACGACCGGCACCGGCTTCATCGTCATCGGGTCGAGACCTGTCCAATACATGCACGTCGCGACGTCGAGAGGCGCCGGGATGAAATCCTGCGCTTGGCGCGGCTTGTAGCCATTGCGCTTGAGAAAGAGCGCCAGCTCGATCATGTCCTCGAGTTCGCTGCCGGGATGGCTCGCGATGAAGTACGGAACGAGGTACTGCTCCTTCCCCGCGCGCTTCGATGCCTCCTGGAACTTCCGTCCAAATTCCACGAAGTCGTCGATCGACGGCTTCTTCATTCGTTCGAGGACGCGATCGCTCGCGTGCTCCGGCGCAACCTTGAGGTGTCCGCCGACGTGGTGCTTCGCGAGCTCGTCGAGATAAACGCGCGATTTCTGCGCGAGATCCATTCGCACGCCCGACGACACGAGCACGCGCTTCACGCCCGGCTGCTCGCGCGTTTCGCGCATCAGCTCGACGAGCGGGCCGTGGTCTGTGCCGAGGAGCTTGCAGATCGTCGGATGCACGCACGAAAGGCGCCGGCACACGGCCTCCACCTCGGGCTTCGTACAGCGCATCTGGTACATGTTCGCGGTCGGCCCGCCGATGTCGGACACGGTGCCCTTGAAGTCGGGCGCTTCCGCCAGCTCGCGGACTTCGCGCACCACCGATGCCTTCGAGCGCGACTGGATGATGCGCCCCTGATGCGCAGTGATCGAGCAGAACGTGCACCCCCCGAAGCAGCCGCGCATGATCGTGACCGAGTCCTTGATCATCGCGTGCGCCGGCACCGGCTCCGCGTACGCCGGGTGCGGCCGGCGCGAGTACGCGAGATCGTAGATCGCGTCCATCTCCCCTTCGGCGAGCGGCAGCTGCGGCGGATTCTGGACGACGTGTTGCGCGCCATGCGCCTGCACGATGCGTCGCGCGTTCAACGGATTCGTCTCGTGGTGGATGTGGCGCGTCGCGATCGCGAACTTCACCTTGTCGCTCGCAACCTCCTCGAACGACGGCAGGCGCACCGCGTCGTCGGGCGGCTCCGACTTCGCGCCGAGCAAGTAGCAGACGCCTCGCATGTCGCGGCAAGCCTCGATCGGCTCGCCATGCCGCAGCCGCTCCGCGATCTCGAGGATCGGCTGCTCTCCCATCCCGTAGACGAGCAATTCCGCCTTCGACGAAACGAGCATCGACGGTCGGACCGTATCCGACCAATAGTCGTAGTGCGCGAGCCGG
>JACOTG010000151.1 GCA_016178505.1 Planctomycetota bacterium | reverse complement strand
CGCTCGCGTTCGTGATAGCCTCGCCGCCCGCCTCGGGTCGCGCGACCGATCGGCGAGGAGGAAGTGAACGTGGCGGTCGAGACGATCGAGAGCCGTGCCGCGGCGAACGACGCTGCGGAGTTCAAGCCTTGGGTTCCTGCGGAAGAATCGCCGCCGGAGCTGACGTTTCGAGCGCTGCTTCTCGGCGCGATCCTCGGGATCGTGTTCGGCACGGCGTCGACGTACCTCGCGCTCAAGGTTGGGCTGACGACGTCGGCTTCGGTGCCGATCGCCGTCCTCGCGATCTGGGCGATTCGCCGCAAGCACGGCCAGCGCGCGATCCTCGAACACAACATCGTGCAGACGACGGGCTCGGCCGGCGAGTCGGTCGCGGCGGCCGTCGTGTTCACCGTGCCCGCGCTCATCTTCCTCGGCTATCCCCTGCACGTCGGGCTCACGACGCTGATCGCGCTCACGGGCGGACTCCTCGGCGTGTTGATGATGGTGCCGCTGCGGCGCTACCTCATCGTGAAGGAGCACGGCGTCCTTCGGTATCCCGAGGGAAAGGCGTGCGCCGAGATCCTACAAGCCGGTGAGAAGAAAGGCGCGTCCGCGAGAAAGGTCTTCGTCGGCCTCGGCTGGGGCGCGGGCTTCAAGGCATTCCAGGCGATATTCGGCGGCGCAAAGTCGAGCCTCGGCGTCGACCTCTCCACCGTCGGTGGCAAGCCCTTCTACAATGGCGCGGCGCTAGGCTGCGACTTCGAGCCATCGCTTCTCGGCGTCGGTTACATCATCGGCTATCGCACCTCCGTGATGATGGTCGCGGGCAGCGTGCTCGCGTCGCTCATCCTCGTTCCGGTCATCATCTTCTTCGGCTCGTCGCTGACGACGCCGATTGCGCCGGCAACGACGCTGATCAGGGACATGACGCCGGACGAGGTGTGGAAGAGCTACGTGAAGCACATTGGCGCGGGCGCCGTCGCCGCAGGCGGCATCTTCGCGCTGATCCGCGCGCTGCCGTCGATCGGCTCGTCGCTCGCCGCGTCGGCGAAGTCACTCCTCGGCGGCGCGGGACTCGCTGCGGCGGGAACCAAGCGAACCGACCGCGATACACCCGTCCCGGTGCTCGTCTTCGGAGCGCTCGCCATCGTCGGCTTCATCTGGGCCGTCCCTACGTTCCACATGAACCTGATGGGCGCAGTCCTCATCCTCGTCCTCGGCTTCCTCTTCTCGGTCGTCTCGTCGCGCATTACCGGCGAGGTCGGATCGTCTTCATGCCCGCTCTCCGGCATGACGATCGGCGTGCTGATGGGCGTGTGCGGCGCGTTCCTGCTCGTCGGATGGGAGGGCCCGGCGTACAGCCGCCTCGCATTGATGATCGGCGCGATCGTTTGCATCGCGATCTCGAACGCCGGAACGTGTTCGCAGGACTTGAAGACGGGATTCCTGGTCGGCTCCACGCCGGCGAAGCAGCAGATCTCGCTTCTCGTCGGAGTGCTCGCATCGGTGCTCGCGGTCGGCTGGACCGCGTACGGGCTGAACAACGTAGCAGCCGAGGAAAAGCCTGTTGCTCGAGCGTTTGCCGTGCCGAGTTCGATTCTCGAGGCGAAGAGTGAGCCATTCACGAGTAAGGCCGACGGCGCGACGTACGCCTTCGTGAAGCTCGGCACGGAGGAACTGCCACAAGGAGTTCCGGCCGGCAATTACTTGGTCGACTCCCAGACGGGCCAAGCGAAATATCTGCGCGAGGACGGCATCGGCAACGGAAAGCTACAGGCACCACAGGCAAAGTTGATGTCGGTGGTCATCGACGGGCTCCTCACGCACAAGCTGCCATGGGGCCTGATCCTCATCGGCGTCGCGATCGCCGTGTTCGTCGAGCTGATGGGTTTTCGAGCTCTCACGTTCGCGGTCGGCGTCTACTTGCCGCTCTCGTCGACGATGCCCGTCTTCCTCGGCGGCGTCGTGCGGTACATCGCCGACAAGGTCTACAAGCGCACGCCCGACGCCGAGGACGAATCGGAAGGGACCCTCTGGGGCTCGGGTCTCATTGCTGGCGCGTCGATCCTCGGGATCGCGGCCGCGATGCAGGGCTTCATCCCGGGGTTCGACAAGGATTCGGGGCTCTACCCTCCCGTCGCCATCTTCGACAAGTTGGCCAAGTGGACGACCGGCGAGACCCATCCGTTCGGTTTCATCATCAGCGACGTGTTCGGGTTCCTCGTGCTGTGCGCTCTCGGATGGTTGCTTTTCCGCGGAGCCGCACCGCCGAAGGAGAGGGCGTAGTCGAGGTCGCGACGACGCGCGTTCACGCGAAGGTGACGGACGGCGACGTCAGATTCCGTCGAGGATGGACTCGCGATTCCCAGGGAGCATCATCTGGCGGTGCAACGAGAGCGGCGCTTGTCCGTTTCGCAGGAGCTCGTCGTGGAAGGCGCGTAGCGAGAAGGCCGAGCCGCGCGCACGCTTCACGTCTTCGCGAAGCTTCAGGATCTCGAGCTTCCCGACCGTGTAGACGAGATAGCCGGGATCGAACGTGCCGCGCATCGCCTCGGCACGCGCGATCGGCTCCTCGAGAAATCCGTTGTCCATGAAGAACCGCGTCGCCTCGGCGAGCGGCATGCCCTTCACATGCATTCGAATGGCCACGTTGAAGCGACAAAGACGAAGCAGCGCCTCGGCGAGTTGACCGAGCCTCATCTTCGGATCCTCCGCACCGAACCCCTCCTCGAGCATCATCTGTTCGGTGTAGTGCGCCCAGCCTTCGACGTACGTTCCGGGCGCGAACGCGCCATCGCGCCGCACCTTCGACGCCACTCGACGAAGCCAGATGCCCTGAACGAAATGGCCTGGATACGCCTCATGGATCGACGTGTACCAGAGCTGATAACGATTCATGTCGAGCAAGTGCTTCTCTTGATCCGCAAGCGACGCGTTCGGGTCGACGTCGGTGATGTAGTAGGTCGCGGGGAGTGCGCGCGGCTCGGCTGGGCCGGGCGTCCAAGCGCTCGCGGACGACCAGCGCATGAACGCCGGCGTCGGCTGAACGCGGATCGGATCCGACGGCGGAATCGTCACGATGTCGTGATCGCGGATGAACGTGACGATTCGATCGAGCTGACTCTGTGCCTCCGCGACGAGCTGTCCTGCGGCCGGATGTTCGTGCTTGATCTCGGTCCAGACGGCGCGCGGATCGCGATCCGGATCCACCGCATGCGCGAGAGCGAGGAACCGCCTCTGAGCGGCCGCGAGCTCGCCTTCCGCGAGCGCGAGCAACCGGTCCGAAGACACGTCCAGTCCCTCTTCGAGGCGGAGCTTCGATTCGAACGCTTCGCGCCCCAGTGCGAACGAGCCCGTCGCGTGGCCGCGCATCGCCTCGAATTGCTTCGCCGCGTTCTTGAGTGCATCGACGGCAGCAGCGTGAGCGGCGTCGAGTCGCGTGCGGATCGCAGGATCCCCGACTCCGTCGAACGACTTGAGGTCGTCGTCGATCGAGTCGATCGCTCCCGTGATCGAATCGATGCCGGCCTCGAGGAGTTCGGGCGACGGGTTCGTCACGTTGGTACACGCCGCCGCCATGAGCTGCGGCACCTTTTCGAGTTTTGCGATGGCGTGACCGAGTCGAGCCGCCGGGGTTTCCGACGGACACAGGGAGAGCCAGAGCAGTCCGTTCGACACTGCGTCGCCGTAGATCTGCGGATTGCGTTCCCACGACCGCACGACCTCGAGGTCGAGGAGGCGCGCCTCCATGTTCGACTCGAGGAGTTGGCAATCGACGGCATCGGACGGCGAAAGGACGCCGCAATCGATCGACGCGAGTCGTTCCTGGAAAGCGTGGATCTCGACGATCTCGGCGGCGATCGCGCGTTGCGAGTAGTCCTCGAGTCCGTCGTCGTATCTGTGGATTCCCGTTGCCGCCGCCGAGTACGGTCGCCGGCGATGCAGCGCATCGAGGTAGTCGTCGACGAACGCCGCGAACCCGGATCCAACGTCGGCCTTCGGCAACGAGCAACTTGCAATCGCCGCGACGAGGCCCAGTGAGACCGCGATGACGATCGCCAGTCGAGCGCGCATGGCGGACTCTTGTATCACACGTCGGCTCCGCTCCAACCTTCCGAACGCCACGAAAAGCCCTGGGCCCCTGACCCGCCCGTCGATTACAATCGATGGCAGCTGGTGGAGTTGGTTTCGGAGAACTGGGATGGGTCCGTGCCTCAATTCGAACACGGTTCGCGGACTCCGCGTCGGAACGCTCTCCCCGCACCTTCGCTCCGTCGCTGTGGCACATGTTCGAGAGTGCGACCGATGCCGGCGCCGCCTCGATGAGGGATCACCGAACGATTATTTCAAGTCCTGCCTCGCGGAGGAGTACCCTCCGACGATTTCGACCCCTCATGACGCGCCTGCGAATGGCGTCACGCCTGCAGGACGCGCGTTTCCCGCGACCCCTTCCAGCGGATTTCCTGGCTACGAAGTGTTGTCGGAGATTCAGCACGGCGGCCAGGGAATCATCTACCGGGCGCGCCAACTAGCCACTGGACGGATCGTCGCTCTCAAAGTGCTCTTGCGCGGGACGAGTGCGTCTCCCGACGAGAGAGCGCGATTTCACCGTGAGATCGCCGTCGTGGCCCGACTCCGCCATCCGCACGTCGTGACGATCTACGAGAGCGGCGCGGTCGACGACTTCTCCTACTTCGCAATGGAATACATCGAAGGCGTGTCCCTCGATTCTTGGGTCACCGGACAGAGCCCACCGATCGAAGAGCGCGTCCGGCTGTTGGCGTCCGTTTGCGAAGCCGTTGGTTATGCGCACGCGCAAGGCGTCGTACACCGCGATCTGAAACCGGGCAACGTGCTGATCGACTCGCGAGGCGAACCCCACGTGCTCGATTTTGGCCTCGCCAAGATCGTCGGCCTGCAGTTCCCCGATTTCGACGAGCGATTCAGCCAGCCGGGTCAGTTTCTGGGAACACTCCCGTACGCTTCTCCAGAGCAGGCCAGCGGCGACCGCGACGCTATCGACGCTCGAACAGACGTCTACTCTCTCGGCGTCCTGTTGTATGAATCGCTGACGTCTCACCGTCCGTTCCCGCTCGGTCCCGATCTCCGGTCGGCTCTGCAAGCCATCGCGGACACCGAACCGACGCCACCGAGCGCACTCGACCCGAACATCGACGACGAACTCGAAACGATCGTCCTGAAAGCCCTCTCGAAAGATCGTTCTCGGCGATACATGTCCGCCCTCGAAATGGCAGACGACCTAGCGCGCTACCTCGAAGGCTCGCCGATCCTCGCCAAGCGCGATCGGTTCACCTATCGGATACGTAAGCAACTAACCCGCGCAGCCAGCCGTAGCCTTGCACTCACCTCTTCGATCGTCGTGCTCCTTGCGGTCGCCCTGGGGCACGCGATCCACTCTTATGGCGTTGCTGTCCGTTGGGCGGACGACTCATTCGACGCCTTCGTTCAACCGATCATGGGGGCTGGCTCAGGACTCCGCGATGACGTCGTCGTGGTGGTTTTCGACGACGAGACGATTCGCCGCATGCCGGAGCTTGCAAAGCAGGCCAGCCTCAGTGACGTTGACTCCGAGCCGCCCGCGAGCTGGCGGCGCATTCATGGGGCATTTCTCGAGCGACTCAGCGCGGCGAGGCCCAAAGTCGTTTCTTGGGACTTCGCGTTCGTGGGCGACCAGCCGCGGCACGATCCCTACTTCGCGCGAGGAATCGACGCCCTCCGAGCGAGCGGAAGTCGACTCGTATTCGCCATCGACGAAGTCGATGCGAACGGACGCCCCAACCTTTGCCGCGCCGTTGCCGATCGCGCCGACGGCCGCGGCTGGCTCTTTCTCGCACAGCGCAACTCGTGGGGAATGGTCGCCGGTGCGGCGCTCGCGATCGAGGACGAAGGGACGACGGCTCCCTCTCTTGCGTTGATGACCTACGCCCTGGCGACTCATCCTGATCGTGTCGCCAGCTTCAATTGGCAGTTCAAGCCGAGACGGCAATACATCGACACGTCGTACCAAACCTCGTCCGGATCGACCCAGGCCGGTCGACAGCCCGAGGAGTCGGACCGGGTGTTCTTCGCGAACGTGAATTCCGAATGTCAGGACGGCCTCCCGGCGGGAGTCGTGCACGAGAATCGCGACGCAGCATGCAGCCTCACGATTCTGCCGCCGGCTGAGGATCTCGCCCGACACACGGTTCCCTACCATGCAGTTTTCGAGCTGGACGATGCGCACCTTCGAGCGCGCTTCGACGGAAGCGTCGTTCTCGTCGGCAATACACAGTTGAAAACTCGACGGACACCCGACGTCAGGCGGCTGGCGGCGCGCGATTCGTCGTCTGGACGCGACGAATTCAGCTGCTTCATGCACGCCGCTGCCATTTCGGATCTCTTGAGTGGTTTCGAACCGACTCGACCGGGCGAACCGCTCTTGGTCCTGCTTCTCGGACTCGGAGCCGGTGGCGGCTTTTTCGTGGGGATGCGACTTGGCCGGCGAAGGCCCGCAATCCGAGTCCCGCTCGCGGCGATCGCTTGCTCGGTATGCATCGTTGCAGTGGGCGTCGCCATCGCGGTCGCCTTCAATTCGCTGATTGCTCCGACGGGGATCGTCGTTTCGACCTGGGTTGCGCTGGCGGCGGCCGCATGGTTCGCGCACGAAGCCACCGCCCGTCCGATCCGACCTCGATCGACCCAGTTCCTCGTCTCACCGCATCCGAGAGCAACCTGACGATGGCGTGAGATCACGAGACCTCGGAAAGGATTCAGCCATGAACCCCCGACTTCTGCGATGGGTCGCGATGCCGCTCGTCTTCGGTGGCGCGCTCGCAATCTTCCTTGCGACGGCACCGCTCGCGGCGCCGCCTCCCCCGGCGTTGGCCGCGAGCTTCGTGAAGTACTGGGGACCGTTATGGTACCTGCGAAGCTACGAGGTGAAGGACGACGTCACGCTCGTCTACGGCGGCGTTCGTGGCTGCACCGGTCTTGCTTGGCAGGACGTGGACAACAAGCGGACGTACTGGATCTTCCTCGAGCGCGGCGACCTCGGACAAGGGAAGATGTTTACGTCCATGGGAACGGACGCACCGATCGAGCAGCAAACCGTTTACCCCGGATACTTCATCATGACCGAGCCCTTGACGTGCTATACGCCCAAGGACTCCGACCATCGAAACCTGTCGTACCTCTTGATCGACGTCTACAACTACTTCCTCAACGATCCGATCGCGCCGGTGACGAACGTCACTCACAGTCCGTTTCTCTCCGGAAAGGGTTGGATTGGCCACACGGGCGCGAGCATGAAAGAGGCTCAAGAGATATGCACGGCGCTCGGGCTCACGCTCGTCGTCGACAACGGCGCCACGCAGGGCTACGTCCTGCATCCACAAGTCTCGTCGCCAGGCGCCTTGCGAGACCTCGTTCAGCCCGATCATTCCGTGCACGTCAATCTTGACGGCGCGGTAATTCCACCGCCGGCGACTCCAGTGGTCGGCGACACCTGGACCAGTCCGTTTGACCTCCCGGATCCGCTGAACCTGCACAAGGCAGACGTGAGCGTTTCACTGACGGTCGACTTCACGGATAACTCGTTCGACTGTCCGATGACGCCGCTTCCTGGATTCAAGGCGGGCCGACGAGACGCCTTCTACCGATTGCCCGACACGGCACGCGGAAGAATGGTGACGGTTACCGCGCAACCCGGGAGCTACGATCGATTGTGTTTGACTGCATGGCAGTTGGGTGGCACGACGATCATTCCGATTCCGTCGACTACGGCGACTTATACTGCGAGTTGCGGGCTTCGTCCGAAGCTGCAGTTCGTGAACGGGCCGGACGCGACGTGCTTCGTGATGGTCGAGAACCAACTCCGAGATCTCGCCGACATCAAACTGCACTTCGAGTGGTGATCGCGGCCGCAATCGTTCTCGCGGCGGTCCTCGCGCCGGGCGCTTCGACGCCCGTGCCCGCCGCGAAAACCCACCTCACGGTCCTCACGTGGGGCTCGCGCTTCGAGGAGGAAGTGAATCGGCGGCTCGTCGCTGCGTTCACGGCGTCGCATCCCGAAATCGACGTCGAATTGCGCGTGCAGCCGACGCTCTACGAAGAGAAAGTGCGGACACTTCTCGCCGCCGACCTCCTGCCCGACGTGCTCTACGTCGGCTCGTACGAGTTTCCGGCCCTCGCGCCTCGCGACGTCTTTCTCGACCTCGAGCCGTTCGTTCGGGATGCCGCGCTCGGCGATTACTACGGGGAAGTGCTCGACGCTTTCCGGTGGAACGGCCGGCTCCTCGGGCTGCCGAAGGACTGGACGCCGTTCGTCCTCTACTACAACGCCGACCTCTTCGAGCGCGCCGGCGTTTCGCCGCCGACGGACGCGTGGACGTGGGACGATTACCTCGCTGCGGCAAAAAAGCTCACACGCGACGACGACGGCGACGGCGAGCCCGACACGTGGGGCTGCGCGCAAGCGCAGTGGTTCGACGCGGTCCTGTGCTGGATCATGCAGAACGGAGGTCGTGCGTTCGAGCGCGATGCGGACGGGCACCTGCGTTGCGTGCTCGACGATCCGCGCACGATTGAAGCCGTTCAGTTCCTCCGCGATCTTCGCTGGAAGCACCGGGTCGCCTACACAGAGGGCTTGCGCCTTCAGCAATCCCAGGCGCTGAACGCCGTGCAGCTCTTCATGGACGGCCGCGTCGCGATGTTCGGGCCGGTGGGACGTTGGCAAACGGTTTCGTTCGCGGAGATCGCGAAGCGGGATCGCCCGTTCCGCTGGGACGTCGCGCCCCCGCCGCACCAGCGCGAGCGTTGGACGGCGATCGGGACGACTGCGTACTGCGTCTCGCGAAAGACGGCGCATCCGCGCGAGGCCGCCGCGCTCGTGCGATTCCTGACGGGCCCGGAGGGGAGCCGGCTCAACGCCGAACTCGGTCTCGCCGTGCCGGCGCTTCGGAGCGTCGCCGCGAGCGACGCGTTCCTGACGCCGAACGCGATGCCCGCGAACGATCGCGTCTTCCTCGACGTCGCGCCATGGTCGCACGTGCCGCCTCTCACTCCTTGGTTCAAGGAATTGAACGCGCGGTGGGACGCACTCGTGGAGCGCGTGCTGTCGCTCGATCGCGGCGACACGGGTGACGAGCTTCGCCGTCTTGCACGCGACGTCAACGACGTGATCGACGAGGACGAACGCGTGCAAGCGCTGCCGCGCGTCGATCCAAGGGTCGCGCGCGCCATCGGCTTCGCCGTCCTCGGCGCCGTCGTCTTGCTCGCCCTCCTCGCGTTCGGGCCAATGCGGCTCGGCCGCTCGCAGCTCGAGCGACGCGAGGAGCGCACGGGGCTCCTCTTCATTGCGCCGTGGCTCGTGGGCTTCCTCGTCTTCGCGCTCGGCCCGATCCTCGCGTCGCTGCTCCTTTCGTTCTCGTCGTGGGACGCTATCGGTCCCGTCGGCGATGCCCGCATCGCCGGCTTCGACAACTACGCGCGCATGCTCGAGCACGACCCGCTCTTCTGGAAGTCGCTTCGCGTGACGCTCCTCTACACCGCGGCGAGCGTGCCGCTCGGGCTCGTTGCGTCGCTGGCCGCGGCGCTCTTGCTCAACGCTCCCGTTCGCGGTGTCGGGATCTTCCGCACGATCTTCTACCTCCCTTCCGTCGTCTCGGGCGTTGCGACGGCGGTCTTGTGGTGGTGGGTCTTCGGCGGAAAGTTCGGCCTTCTCAACGTCGGACTCCGAGCGATCGGCCTTCCCGCACCGGACTGGCTCGCAGACGATCATTTCACGCTCGCGGCGTTCGTGATGATGAGTCTGTGGTCGATCGGCGGCGCGATGATCGTCTTTCTCGCAGGGCTGCAGACGATCCCGCGCGAGCTCTACGAAGCCGCGACGCTCGACGGCGCGGGCGCGTGGGGACGCTTCCGTCGCGTCACGATGCCGATGCTTTCTCCCGTGATCCTCTTCAATCTGATCCTCGGCGTCATCGGCTCCTTCCAGACCTTCTCGCAGTCCTTCGTGATGACGTCCGGCGGACCGAACGACGCGACCCTGTTTCTCGTGCTCTACGTCTATCGAAACGCCTTCGAGTGGCAGAAGATGGGCTACGCCGCCGCGCTCGCGTGGTTTCTCTTCGTCGTGATCCTCGTCTGCACGCTGCTGCTCTTGCGCGGGTCGCGTAGTTGGGTGCACTACGAAGGGGCGGAGCGATGAGTCGAATCGCGCGCGTCTTCGTCTGGTGCTCGTTGCTCGTCGGCTCGGCGGTGTTCCTGCTGCCGTTCTACTGGATGGCGATCTCCAGCCTGAAGGCGCCGGGCGCGGCGGGAATCTACCGAATTCCGCCGACGCTGTTCGCTTGGCCGCTCCACATCGAGAATTACCCTGCGGCGCTCGGCGCGCTTCCGTTCGCACGCTACCTCTCGAACACGCTCGTCGTGACGCTCGGGTGCATCGTTGGGCAGGTCGTCTCGGCGTCGCTCGTGGGATACGGGTTCGCGCGCCTTCGCTTCCGCGGGCGCAATGCGCTGTTCATCCTCCTCCTCTCCACGATGATGCTGCCAGGGCAAGTGACGATGATTCCGCTCTTCCTCCTCTTCCGCGCTCTCGGGTGGATCGACACGTTCGCCCCGCTGGTCGTGCCGTCGTTCTTCGGCGGCAGCGCGTTTTTCGTCTTCTTGTTCCGGCAGTTCTTCCTGACGATCCCGCGGGATCTCGAGGAAGCGGCGCGGATCGACGGCTGCAGTCAGTTCGAAATCTGGTGGCGGATCTTCATGCCGCTGAGCAAGCCCGTGATCGTGACGACCGTTCTCTTCACGTTCATGAGCGCGTGGAACGACTTCCTCGGGCCGCTCATCTACTTGAATTCAGGGGAGAATCGAACGCTCGCGGTAGGGCTCCTCTCGTTCAAGGATCAATACGATCGCATCGAGGCTCACCTCCTCCTCGCGGTCTCCACGCTGATGATGCTGCCCTGCCTCGTGCTCTTCTTCTTCGGCCAGAAGTACTTCGTGAAGAGCGTCGCAACGACCGGGCTGAAGGGTTAGACGCGACTCGATACAATCCCGCGCGCCGCGCACCGATCCGTGCGCGCCGCCCCGGGAGGTCGTGGCGATGAAGAAGAAACCGAAGGTTCGCGAGGTCGATCCCATCCGGTTGCTCGCGCGTACGGACAAGCACTACCTCGGCGGCGGCGACTTCGTCGTGTTCGCGCCGCCGCATCCGACGTTTCTCGACGCGCCGGGCTTCTGGGATGCGGCGCACCTTCTCGATCTACCCGTCGAGCGAGCTTTCACGTGGGCGATCCTCGACGAGGACGATCAGGTCGTGCCGTTCGTCGCACGGCGACGCGATTGGCGACCGGATCGCATTCGCGTGGCTTACGCCCCTGCGTCCGGAGTTCGCGTCGAGGAAACTCGAGTCGTTCTCGCGGGAGATCTCCTCGCGTCCCACCTCACGATTTCGAACGCGGGCCGGAGAGCGCGCCGTCTGACGCTCGTGCTGTGGAGCTGCCAGGACGTCGCCGAGGTCGCGGGCGTCCACGGGCTCGAATTCGACGACGGTGCGTTCGTCGCGAAACGCTCGTTCGACGCGAAGCCGAGCATCGCCGAGGCGTATCGGCTCGACGGCGCAATGGCGTGGGGGCTCTCGCAGAAGGCGAACTCGTTCGCCGCTCAGGCGTCGCAGGCCAACTCGACGCTGCCGCGGTTCGAGGTGACGCCGTTCCCCGAGAAGCTGAGTCGTGGACGACTCCCGAACACGATCGGATCGGCGAGCGGCGTCGGATCGCGCACGCACGTTTTTCTCGCGCTGGCCGCACGGGTCTCGCTGCCGGCGCGCGGCTCGCGGACCCTCGCGGGCGGTTGCGCGATCGCACCCGACCGTGCGAAAGCGCTTGCCTCGGTGCACACGCTTCGCCGTTCGCCCGATGTGGGAAAACGATCGGAGCGTGCGTGGCGAGGTTTCTTCTCGTCGATGCCGAGCGTGTCGTCGTCGGACGCCCACGTCGAGCGGTACGTTGCGTACCGCGAATACGGCTTGCGCCTTTTCTCCATCCCGGGAGGTGCGTTCAACTATCCCCATCCCTCAGTCACCGAGGGCAACGCCAACTTCCACCACCCGATCACCTACAGTGCGCCCGGCCACGTGCGCGAGATGCGATGGTGTGCGGATCCTGCGGTCGCGCGCGGCACGATCCGCAACTTCGTTCGGCATCAGCGATCGGACGGCTCGTTCCCGGGAGTACTCTTCGCCGGTTCCGTGCAGGCGAAAGGCTTCTACCACGGGGATTGGGGGGGCGCGCTCCTGGGACTCCACGCGGTTCACCCGGACCGCACGTTCCTCGAAGAGATCTATTCGCCATTGGTGCGCTACGTCGAGTACTTCGACCGCGAACGCGATCGCGAAGGCTCCGGCCTCTACGATGTGCTCGACCAATACGAAACCGGCCAGGAGTACATGAGTCGCTACCTCGCCGTCGATCCAAACGCCGATGCTTACGGCTGGGACGAGCGCATTCGGTTGAAAGGCATCGACGCCACGGTCTATCTCTATCGACTCAAGGCGGCCCTCGCACTCGTCGCCGATGCGCTCGGCCGAGTGGGCGACGCGGCGCGATTCGCTGCCGGTGCGGCGCGCATCGCAGCAGCCGTTCGCGAGCGCATGTGGGATGCGGACGAGGGAATGTTCTTCGACATCGACCCGCGCTCGATGTCACGGACCGGAGTGCGCGCCGCCGTCTGCTTCTACCCCTACATGACGGACATCGTGTGCGAAGAGCATCTCGCCGGACTGAAGCATCACCTCTTCGATCCACGCGAGTTTTGGACGCCCTTTCCGGTCCCTGCCACGGCAGCCAGTGACTCGACGTTCAATGCGGACGCCGAGTGGAAGGGCAAGCGAATGAGCTGCCCATGGAACGGTCGCGTGTGGCCGATGGTGAACAGTCACCTCGTCACGGCTCTCGCGTTTACGGCCGCGCGCTTCGACGATCGGCTGCTCGCCGCACGCGCGTCCGAACTGTTGCGGTCGTTCCTGCGGATGCTCTTCTTCGACGGCGACCCGCGCCGGCCGAATTGCTTCGAGCACTACAACCCGATCACCGGCACGCCGTCCATTTATCACGGCATCGACGATTACCAGCACTCGTGGGTGCTAGACCTCATCGTGGAGCACGTCGCCGGCATCCGTCCCCAGGGCCTCGATTCGTTGGTCGTGCGACCGCTCGATCTCGGGCTGCGGCGGTTTCGAATCGACGACGTGCCGTGGCAAGGGCATCGACTGGCCGTCGAAATCCGCGGACGCGACGTGAGCGTGCGCCTCGACGGGCGACTCGAACAGCGCGGCCGCGTCGGCGATCTCGTCGCTTGGTTCGGTTCGACCGCGCTCGTCGGTCCCGTGGACGCGCAAACCGCGGTCGAGTCCGAATGACGACGGGGGAAACGGTCTCGACCCTGAAAGGCAACGCTCCCGGTCGCCTCGTGGTCTTTCTCATCGGGCACACGACGCTCGACCTCGTCTCCGTGGAGTCGGGTGGCGCGAAGGCAATGCGAGCCTCGCCGAACTACCCGGGCATCATTCCAAAAGTCGGGCTCCTCCGAACCGAGTCGCGCACGGTGGAGGGACACGCGATTCAGGTCACTGCCAAGACCTATCCCCCGTCCGTCGTGATCGCCGAATGCACCATGGAGCTGGTGCACGTCTTTGGCGTCGATCTCCTCGCGTTGAAGCGGCGACTCGTCGACGAGTGCCGCGCTCTCCTCGGGAGCTATCGTTGTGACGTCGATTTCGCGGAGGAATACACGGTCTGCTGCGTGAGCGGATACGCCGGCGATCCCGAGGACCTCGTCGCGGCGTATCCGGGCGCGATCGTATCGCTGCTGAAGGACGAGCCGATTGCGCTCGACGAAGAAGAGATCCGCAACACGCTTCGCTTCAACATCAAGTATGCGAAGGACGACCTCGCGGTCGTGGACTGGGACGGCGCGTTTCTCTTCGATCCGAAGGGCGACTTCGCGGAAAACGTCGAACTGTTGCAAATCGCCAATCACGAGCTCCTGCGACTGCGGACGCTCGACGCCGAACTCGACCGCCGTCTCGCGAAAGCAGTGAGCCTGCTGCAAGGCGGCGCGCGCCGTTCGCTCTTCCGATCGCGCCACGTGCGGCAGGTGCTGCGTGACGTCACCGAGCTGCGCGCGACCACGATCCTCGAGGCGGAAGCGATCGAGCGCGACATCAAGCTGATCGGCGATTGGTATTCGGCGCGGCTCTACGACTTGATCGCCAAGAAGCTGCACATCGAAACCTGGCGCAGCAACATCAACCGCGCGCTCGACACGCTCGAAGACATCTACACGATGGCCGCCGAGAACTTCTCGGTGTCGTTCAACATGACGCTGGAGTTCATCTTGATCTTCGGCTGGCTGCTGCTTCTGATCGGCTACTTCCTGCTCTTCGTGCTCGAAGCGAAGAAGGCGTAGAGCCTAAGCTCCCGCGTAGAACTTCTTCTCGTCCTTCGGGGCCGGCGTGGCGCCGGTGAGCAGGTTGAAGAGGACTTTGCCGCCCGCGCGTTGGAGGGCTTCCATCGACTCGTCGACGAGCTGGCGCGGCGTGTGATTGATTCGCGTCACGAAGATGATTCCATCGCTCATCGCGCCGAGAACCGCAGCGTCCGAATAGAGGAGCGCCGGCGGCGTGTCGAAGACGATGTAATCGTATTTCTCCTTGAGCTTGAGGATGATCTCGCGCATCGCCGGATGCGACACGGCGTCCGCAGGGTTCCCCGGCGGCGTTCCCGCCGGCAGGATGTGCAACGACGGCGACCGAGTGTCGAGGATCACGCTCTCGAGCGGCAGTCCCTCGAGCAGCACTTCGCAAAGCCCGGGCGACTGCCGCAGCGACCACATCGCCGCGAGAGACGGCTTGCGCAAATCGGCGTCGACCAGACAAACCTTGAGGGGTGCCTGCTCGGCGAGGCACAGCGCCATGTTGGCGGCGGAAACGGACTTCCCCTCCTCCGCCCGAGCCGACGTGAACACGTAGGCCTTCTTCGCGCCTTCGCGATTCGTCGCAAGGAGGTTCGTTCGAGACGTGCGGTACTGCTCCGCGTGGATTCCGCGCGGCTCGTGGTAAAGGACGATTCGGGGGTCGACCGTTTGGTCGACGACGACCACCAGATCCGGAGGCGGCTCCGCGGCACTACGGTCGCGGCCGCCACGCAAGCGGTGCCACATAGGCCTGCTCTCCAGTGATTCCAAGGGGGAAAAGGGCAACGGAATTCTATCGGAATTCTGGCCTTGTTTCCCTAAAAATGACCTGCGACTCGCATCGGGACCTCTCAAGGTGGTACACCTCGGGGCCCGATAGCTTCAGGGATATGAGATGGGCCCGCCTCCACGGTGGGTCCGATCGTCTGAAGTCGTTGCGCGATCTCGAGGGTCGATGAGCCGGAACCTGGTCTCGAATCTTATCCAGGCGATCCGGAACGGTGCATACCACACGGCGCTGAAGAACCTGGAGCGCCAGGGCTATCGCACCGTGACGGTGTTGCCGGCGCAAAAACTCGACGAGATCGTGTCCAAGGCGATCGAGCTCACGCTCAAGGAGTACGGGCTGCCGCTCGATCCCGAGGCCGTGCGCGGCCTCTCGAACGACGCGAAGGTGGCATTCGTCAAGCTCGTGCGCGAGCGCGACTCGCTTCGCGAAACGAACGAGGCGCTCGAACGAGAGCGCGTGAGCCTGGCTCGAAACGAGAACCACTTGCGCGCCGAGATCGAGCAGGCACAACGCCTTCTCTCGGAGCAACAGCAACACGGGCTTCCGGAAGCCCCCGTCGAACCGAGCGGATTCGAGGAAAAGTTGCGAGACGCCGCTCTCGCGCGCGTCGAGGAGACGCTGAGACGGCTCGGAAGGAGCGCCGATCCGAAAGTCGTTTCGGAGATCGGCGGGCTTTCGAACGAGATTGCATCGATTGCCGGTCGGCTGCTCGACAACGCGAACAGCGAGAACTTGGAAACGGCGCGCCGGCGGCACGAAGAGCGGGTGAACCTGCTCGAGCGGCGCATCAAGAAGTTGCAGACGAGCCTAGGGGAAACCGAGGCGATGCTGCAGAAGTTGCAGAAGGCGAACACCGAGGAAAAGGGTGTCGCATCCGTTTACCGCGAACCGCAGGGGTTGTCGCAGGCGGACGACCGGTTCGAGCAGAAGCGACACTTGCTGGCCGAGATCTTCAAGTTGAACGTCGAGCTGCGGCAGATCATCGAGGAGCAGGACTCCTCGGGATCCGCCAGCACGAAGTCTTGAGATGGCGTCGAGCGGCGCGTGTCGGCGCCGCGACGCACGGATGGGTTGCGCGCCTCGTGTATCGAGGTCGGCGCACCCTTGCTTGAAAGGACGAAGGGATGTCGACGGAAACGAAAACGACAGCGATGCCCGCGGCCACGGACGAGAAGAAAGGCGTGCTTTACTTGGGCATGGATCTCGGGACCTCGCGTACCTCGATCGCCGCGAGCAACGGCACACGAGAAACGGTGCTCAGCGTGGTCGGCTATCCCAAGGACATCGTGTCGCGAAAGCTCCTTCAAAGAGACGTGCTCTTCGGCGACGAGGCGATGCGAAAGCGCCTTTCCTTGAACTTCTACCGGCCGCTCGAAAAGGGCGTCATCAAGTTCTCCGAGGACGGCAACCAAGCCGACGCCGCCGAGGCCAAGCACAACCTGAAGGCCGCGGCGGACCTCGTTCGTCACGCGATCTCGCTCGCGCGGCCGAGCAAAGACGAGCTGATCTACGCGGTGATCGGATGCCCCGCTCAAGGTTCGATCCGCAACAAGCGTGCGATCATCGACGCCGCGCGCGACGTCGTCGACTCCGTGATGATCTGCTCCGAGCCCTTCGCGGTTGCATACGGACTCGACCGGCTTGACGACGTTCTCGTCATCGACATCGGCGCAGGCACCACCGACCTCTGCCGCATGCACGGCACCATGCCCGAGGACAGCGATCAGATCACCATTCCGATGGCGGGCGACTACATCGATCAGCAGCTCGCCGAGCTGCTCCGCGCGAGATGCTCCGGCGCGTCGTTCACGATCAACATGGTGAAGGAGATCAAGGAGCGCTATTCGTTCGTCGGTGAGGCCGCCGACCCGGTCACGGTCGAGCTGCCGGTGAACGGAAAGCCGACGCGTTTCGAAATCACGAAGGAGATTCGGCAGGCGTGTCGCTCGATCATCCAGCCGATCGTCGACGCGCTCGGAAAGCTCGTCGCCACGTTCGATCCGGAGTTCCAGAGCGTGCTCAAGAACAACGTGCTCCTCGGCGGCGGTGGTAGCCAGATCCGCGGCCTCGCCGTCGCAATCGAACAGGACATGCAAGCGCGCTTCGGTGAAGGTCGCGTCATGCAGGCCGACGAACCGATCTACGGCGGCGCGAATGGCGCACTCAAGATCGCGCACGACATGCCGCCGGAGTTCTGGGAACAGCTTCGGTGATCGGCGAAGAAAACACTTGACAAGCGTCCGCCGAAGGCCCCGGCAATTCGCGGAGGATCTTGAGCCGAATTCGATCGGCCGAACGCCTCTTTTTTCGAACCGGTCTAAGCGGCCGTGGCACTTGCCCTTGGGCCGACCCCGAACGGATTCCGCATCCAGCGCTACGCCATAGGTTGCGGATCTCCCGCAGTTTACGGCCAATTCAGCCAAACCAGGCACGCTCGACGATCCCGGCGACGATCTCGCCACATGACGAAAAAAGTTTTGCGTCTCTAAATTCCCGGTCCCCGATGGGTTGGAGGGAGAGGGCTCTCCAATCCCCCCGGCAGACCCTTGGCGACCCCCGAGGCAGAGACAAAATGCTGCCCATGCGTGCCGCCAAGAGCTTGATCACCCGCCTGCCGGGACCGGTGCGAGAGCCCGTCTCCAGGCTGGGAGATCTCGTTTCCGGAACCATCCTGCCGCGCTGCGTAGAGCGCCTCTACGAGGAGTTCGACGGTGCGGGGATGACTCGTTTTCGGCCGCGATTCGAGCCCAGCCTGACGTGGATCGTGGGATGCCTCGGCGGGACGATGTACGTCGAGTTGCCGGTCTTCTGGTTTCATCCCGAATGGGCGCGCGTCGCGAAAGAGATTGGTCGCGGTGATGGGCGAGTGTTCGACGAGGAGTCGCTTCTCGCGCTCATGCGTCATGAAGCGGGGCACGCTTTCAACTATGCCTATCGCGTCTACGACGAGGAGCCGTTCCGCTCGCTTTTCGTTAAGGGGCATCGACTCGAACGCGACATCGCGCGCAAGGGATTCCTCGAGTCGTATCCGACGGGACCCGCGTACGGGCTGTTCGACGCGCCGCATCATCCCGACTTCGCGGACTACCTCGAGCGCCACGGCTTGTGCGAGATCCGTGGGTACGCGCAGCTGCATCCCGACGAGGACTTCGCAGAGACCTTTGCGACCCGGCTCGATCCGGCCGAAGACATCACGCGCGTCTACGCGCCCGAGTGGAGTCGCGGCAAGTTGCCGAAGAAGCTCGCTTACGTTTCCGAAGTCGTCGCGCGCGGCGCGCAAGATCCGCCACCATTGCCCGGCCCCGACGAAGAGACGGCCATCGCGAGCTGGATCGCGCAGCACCATCCCGAGCGTCACGTGATCGACGTTCTCGCGCCGGAGCTGGGCCTCGCCGTCTAGAGGCTCACGCACGACGCGTCTAGGCCAACCCGCTCGCACCGCCCTGGCCTACGAGACGAGACGGCGATCCCGGGCGGCACCTTCGCCGACGCCTTCGCGGCGCACCGCAGTCACACCACGGCGAGCGCGCCGTTCAGGTCGGCGATGATGTCGGCTGGCTCCTGTGAGCCTCGTCTTCAGGTGATAGCGACGTTCCGCGTCGGGCGTGGGCATGACGGTCCTCCAAGTGAACATCGAACGGGAGTGGCAAGGCGAGTGCCGAGTATCGCCGCTCGCGACGTCGCGGCGCTACTGCTTCACGCTCACCCAGATCGGATTCGTGAAGGCGAACGGGGGGAGCGCATGGATCTGGCGACATGGTGCATCGAACTTCTCGCCCTCCGCGAGGACGACGATCCAGGAATCGCGCACGAGCTTCAGCGAAATCGTTTTCGCGAAGCGACGGACATCGCTCCCGAGCACGGGTGCCGACGCAGCGACGGTGCCGTTCACGACCACGTCGACGCGATCCACGCGCACCCAGGGCGCCGCGTCGACACGCACGTCGAGATCGAGATTCCCGTCGGGGCACGCGACGTCGTCTCCGATCGCGTCACGCCCCGCGACGATCGCCCGCACGATCGGGCCGTGGCTCACGCTCACGCGGTGACCACGCACGGCGAGCGCCACGTCCTCGGGGCGGACCTTCGCAGGATCGTCGTTTCCGCCTCCCACGAAGACGTAGTTCCGCGGCCAGCCAACTTCCTGGAAGACGATCTTGTGCGAATCGGAATTGCCCGTGGCGGTCGGTCGCAGACCGTCGTCGAGCAGCCGATACCAATCGGCGAGGTTCAATCGCACGTCCTCCATCGACTCCATTCCATTCATCACCTCGACGGAGTCGAACGTCGTCGCGAACCCCGGCGTCGCGTGACGGAGGAGCCCGCCGTCGACCTTCGCCCAATCGAGTTGATAGACGTCGAAGTAACTTTCGTTGCCCATGCGCGGGTGGTTCACCTGAAGGACCATCGCCGGCCCGCGCGCGTGTGCGGCAGCGAAGAGGTCCGCGGGCTTCGCGTGCTCGAACGGAAGCGCACCGCCGCGCGGCTTCGCCGAATCGACGGACAGTGGAAACGCGTTGAAGTGGCCGAACGTCGGGTTCTCGGTCGTGATCTCCTCGCCCGCGCAAACGCGCAGCCGCGAATCGAGGCCGAGCTTTCGAACGATGGGCTCGAGGTCGACGACCTCGTTGTGCTCGCTCGCCACGAAGAAGTCGAGGCCCGCCGCGGCGCATGACGCAACGCGATCCTCGGGGG
>JACOTG010000150.1 GCA_016178505.1 Planctomycetota bacterium | reverse complement strand
ATCCTCGACGAGCCGACGATCGGTCTCGACCCGACGCAGATTCGCGCGGCTCGCTCGCTCATCCAGTCGCTCGGCGGCGAGCACACGATTCTCCTCTCGACGCACATCCTTCCCGAGGTCGAGATGCTGTGCAAGCGCGTCATCATCATCAACCGAGGACGCGTGGCCGACCAAGGGACGCCCGACGAGCTGACGCAGAAGATGCGCGGCGGCAATCGCCTTCGCGCCGAGGTGCGCGGGTCGAAGGAGAAGTTGCAGGCCGCACTCGCGCGGATCCCGTCGCTGAGGTCGGTGACGTGGGACGACAAGAACGGCGTCCAGGACTTCACCCTCGAGACCGATCCCGGCCGCGACGTGCGTGAGGAGATCTCGACGGCGATCATCGGAGCCGGCGGCGTCATCCGTGAGCTGCATCGCGAGACGCTCACGCTCGAAGACATCTTCGTTCGCATCACGACTCAGGAGTGAACGCATGATCAAAGCAGGGATTCTCGCCAGACGCGAGCTGGCGGCCTACTTCTACTCGCCGATCGCCTACGTCGTGGCGTGCGGCTTCCTCGTGATCACCGGCTACTTCTTCGCGGTCGAGTTGATCGAGATCAAACAGGCGACGCTTCGCTTCGCGCTCAGCAACACCGTCGTCGTGATGATCTTCGTGGTGCCGTTCATGACCATGCACCTCCTTGCTGAGGAGTGGAAATCAGGGACGATCGAGCCGTTGATGACCGATCCGGTCACCGACTGGGACGTGGTGCTCGGGAAGTTCATCGCGGGAGTCGGCTTCATGGCGTTTCTCTTCGTGCCGACGCTCGTCTACGTCGTGATCCTGAAGACGGTCGGCGAGCCCGAGATGGGCCCGATCTTCTCGACGTACCTCGGCCTCCTGCTGATGGGCTGCGAGTACGTCGCGATCGGGCTGTTCGCCTCGTCGCTCACGCGCAGCCAGATCGTCGCCGCGATGGTCTCGTTCGCGATCCTGCTGATGCTCTTGATCGTCAGCTGGGTTTCGGACGGGAAAACGGGGTTCGCTCTCGAGTGGCTCTCCTACTTGGGAATCCGCCACCACCTCGAGAGCTTCCAGAAGGGCATCATCGACTCGAAGGACGTCGTGTACTACCTGTCGACGACGGCACTGTTCCTCTTCTTCACCGCTCGAATCGTGGAGACCCGCAAATGGAAGTAGGCAACAAGCAAGGGACAGCGGAAGAGCCGAAGGTCGCGCCGAGTTCGAACGAGCCGCCGCGCCCGGCGTTCCGTCCGACGAAGGCCTGGGTTCCGACGCTCGGCCTCTTGGGCATTTTCCTACTCGCAGGGATGTTCGTTCTCTACGCGATGCAGGGAACTTGGGGGACGTGGAATTGGGCCCTCGGTGCCGGCGGTGTCGTCCTCATCGTTTCGTACGTCGCGCTCGACGCGAAGAACATAGGGGCAACGATCGGCTCGCGCCGGTTCGCCATCGGAACGAACGTCACGTTCGTCACGGCTTTGGCGATCGTCTTGTGGGGATTCGCGAACACGATCAATCAGCGTCACTACAAGCGTTGGGATCTGACGAAGGCGGGGACTTACTCGATCTCGGACCGGACCCGCGACATCCTGAAGTCGCTGGACAAAGACCTCAAGATCACGTCGCTCGTCATTCCGAACTCATCGGATCCCGGCGCGAACGCCATTCTCAACAACGTGAACGACTTCCTCGACGAGTACAAGGCCGCGTCGCCGCGGGTTTCGGTCGAGGTCATCGATCCGAATCGCGACCCCATGAAGGCGCGCCAGATCGAGGAGCGGCTCAAGCTCTCGGCAGACGACCTGTACTCGGTGATCTTCGAGTGCGGCGACCGGACGAAGAGAGTGGGCGTCGACGAGATCGTCGAGCGCGAGCCGCAGAATCCCTACAACCCGACGCCGAGCGGCAGCTCGAAGTTCAAGGGCGAGGAGGCATTCACCTCGGCGATCCTGAACGTGATCGAGGACAAGCAGACGACGCTCTATTTCGTCGGCGGTCACGGTGAAGCCAAGACGGATGACTACTCGTCGCGCGGCGCCGGAGAACTCGGACGCTTCTTGCCGCGCCAGAACATCCACGTTTCCGATCTTCCCATCGACACGGGCAAGGACATTCCGCCGGACTGCGACGTCCTCGTCATCAACGGACCGAAGAAACCCTACAGCGACGCCGAGCAAGCGGTGCTTCGCCGCTACCTCGACAAGGGTGGCAAGGCGTTCATCATGCTCACCGCTCCACGCGACCCCGAATCGGACTCGGGACTCGGCGCCCTCTTGCGCGACTACGGCGTCGAAGTGGGAACGAACATCGTGCTCGAGACCGATCCGCGCCACGCCATTCTCAGCATGACTTGGCCGTTGGTCGATTCGTTCGGAGACCATCCGATCACCGAGAAGATGAAGAACCTCCGAGTCCTCTTCCCGGAAACACGAAGCGTGGACGTCGCGTCCGAGACTCACGGCTACGACGTCACGACGCTCCTTCGCACGTCGGAAAACTCGTGGGCCGAAACGAATTTCGCGTCGCTCTCGAGTGAGGAGGCGGCGCCGGCATTCGACGCGGGCGTGGACAAGAAGGGCCCTGTCTCGATCGCCGTCGCCGTGTCGAAGAAGGCGGCGGACGGCGAGAAGGCGAGCGGCCTTCGCATGGTCGTGACCGGAACGTCGATTTTCGCGGGCAACCAATTCTTCGGCGAAGTGTCGAACACCGACTTCTTCATGAATTGCGTGAACTGGCTCCAGAGTCGCGAGAACCGCATCACGATCGGCGCGAAGTCGCTGGACGTTCCGATGGTCACGCTCTCGCTCGAGCAATCGAGCCGGTTGTTCTGGTTCTCGATCGCAGCCATGCCCGGTTTGTGCCTCGTCCTCGGCGGAATCGTTTACGTGAAGCGTCGGAGGTAACGCGCGATGAAGTATCGAAGCACCCTCGTTCTGTTGATCCTGGCCGTCATCGGCGGGCTGTGGATTTGGCTCGGAGAGCCGAAGACGAAGACCACGGAAGAGGTCGAGCGAGCCAAGAGCCGTCTCTTCGCGTGGAAGAGCGAGGACGTGAAGAAGGTCGAGCTGAAGCGCGACTCCGCAACGATCGTGCTCGAGCGCGACGACAAGGACAAGGACACGTGGCGCCTCACGCAGCCGATCGAGGCAAAGGCGGAACGATCCGAGGTGGACGGCATCCTGTCGCGGCTCGAGTTCCTCGAGCGAAAGAACACGATCCAAGCCGAGGGCGGCAAGGCCGTCGATCTTCACGAGTACGGACTCGACAAGCCGCGACTCGAGCTGACGCTCACGACGAAAGATGCGAAGGCGACACCGCAGAGTATTCAAGTCGGGGCGGACGGCGTAGGCACGGTCCTTTATCTGCGACTCCCTGCGACCAACGAGGTCGTGACGGTGGACAAGAGCCTCTGGTCGAGCGTCGACAAGAAGGTCGACGAACTCCGCGACAAGTCCGTTGCCGACGTCGAGGCCTACAAGGTGACGCGTCTCGAGCTCAAATACCCCGACCGCACGATCGCCCTCACGAAGGCGGACGACACGTGGAGCCTCACGTCCCCCGTCTCGGACTTCGCCGATTCCGACAAGATCAACAAGATGATGGAGAAACTCCGCTCACTGAAGGCGGAGAAGGTCGTCGCCGACAAACCGGGCGACCTCGGGCCGTTCGGCCTCACGACCCCGCGGCTGCAGCTCACCGTTTCCGAAGGCGAGTCGAAGAACCAGACCGTGCAGCTCGGCGGCGACATTCCGGACTCGGGCGGCCTCGTGTACGCGAAGAACGCCGGGAGCGACTCGGTCTTCGGCGTAAAGGAGTCCGTGCTGAAAGAACTCACCGTCGACTCCGCGGACTTGCGCTCGAAGAAGATCGCGGCGTTCGAGACGTTCGACGCCACCAAGCTCGAGGTCAAGCGCGGTGACGCGACGCTCGTCGTCGAGAAGAAGGACGGCAAGTGGACCCTCACCAAGCCGACCGAGACGAAGGCCGACGAGCCGTCGGTCACGGGGATTCTCGACAAGCTGAAGGCGCTCACCGTGAAGCGGTTCCTCTCCGACAAGCCGTCAGCGGACGAGCTGAAGACGTTTGGTTTCGACCCCGGCGTCGCGATCACGGTGACGACGACCGGCGGGAAGACGACGAAGTTGACGTTCGGCGGCAAGGACGCGGAGGGCAAGTACGCGTGCGTGAAGCGCGGCGACCTCGAGCCCGTGGCCGGCGTCGATCCGTCCATCCTCGATGCCCTCCCAACGTCGGCGTTGTCCCTGCGCGACCACGAACTCCTCGACATCTCGCGCTCCCGTGCGCAGAAGATCCTGATCGATCGTGACGGCGAGAAGGTCGCACTCGAGAAGCACGAGAACGAGACGTGGGTCGAGACCGAGCCCGTCAAGCGCGACACCGAAAAGGACGCCGTCGATGCCATCCTGACCGCGATTTCGCCGCTCAAGGCGAAGGACCTCGTCTCCGAGAAACCCTCGGCCGACGAGCTCCGGACGTGGGGCCTCGACACGCCGGCGCTGGCGATCACGATCAGCGCGGACAAGGACACGTTCGCCAAGAAAGAAGAAACGGGAAAGCCGAAGCCGACTTCGACGGACGACAAGCGCGAGACGTGGAAGCTCCTCGTCGGCTCGGGCACCGCCGAAGCGGGACGCTACGCGAAGATCGACGGCAACGACCTCGTCTTCCGAATGCCGCAGACGTTCGCAGACGCGCTGAAGAAGGACTTCCTCAAGCGCGATCTCTGGGACCTCGATCGCGATTCGATGACGGCGATAAAGGTCGATCGGGGCGGCGCGACGTTCACCGCGAAGAAGGACAAGGACGGCTGGATGCTCACGGCGCCCGTGCAGACGAAGTGCGACGTGGGCGCCGTGGACAACCTCCTGCGAACGGTCGCCAAGCTACGCGCCGACAAGTTCGTCGCGAAGCCGGACGCCGCGGCGACCAAGCTCGATGCACCCGAGTGCACCGTGACGGTCACGCTGGAGAAGCTCGCGGGCACCGAGGACCGCGTGGTGAAGATCGGCGCGGCGGTCGAGGGTTCGGATGCCGCGGGAAGCCACTATGCTTCGGCGTCCGGCGAGGCGCTCACGTTCACGCTCGCCGCATCGTCGGTGCAGGCACTCACCCACGACCTCGTTCCGACGCGACCGCTCGACACGTTCACGTCGATGGACGACGTCAAGTCGATCGAGATCGTCACGCGCGCCGCCGACGACTCGGGCAATGGAACGATCGCCTACGAGCGCGGCGACGACAAGAAGTGGAAGCGCACGAAGCCCGACGCCGCCGACGCCACGGACGACGAAACCCAAAAACTGCAAGGCGTGCTCGGTGCGCTCGCCGGCCTGCGCGCCTCGAGCATCGCGAGCTACGACATCGCCGATCCGACGAAGTTCGGCCTCGACCAACCGAGGCTCACGATCACGCTCGAGCAAAAAAGCGGGAAGTCGATCTTGAAAGTCGGCAGCGAAACGAAGGACAAGAAAGGCGACGGCTCCTTTGCCAGCGTCGACGGCAAGCCCTTCGTCTACGTCCTCTCCAAACCGGACATCCAATCCCTACACATCAAGTGACGCATACGGAGCCTGGAACCTTTTTCCCACTTACGCCGCGACGCGTGCGGTGCGGGAGACCGTTCGTCGTCCGACCGGAGCGAGGGGTCCTCGCGGCGGCCGCTCACTCGTACCGCAGCGCCTCGATGGGATCGAGGCGAGCGGCGCGGAGCGCCGGGTAGAACCCGAAGAAGACACCGACCGCGCACGAAAAGACGAACGCGATCCCGGCGGACTCCGGCGAGATCAAAGTCGGCCAATGCAGCGTGTGTGAAATGACGGCCGCGGCGGCGATGCCGAGGCCCATTCCAATCAGCCCCGCGACCACGGAAAGCACGATCGCCTCGCTGAGGAATTGAAGCAGGATGTCCCGGCCGCGAGCGCCGACCGCCATCCGCAATCCGATCTCGCGAGTGCGCTCGACCACCGACACCAACATGATGTTCATGATTCCGATGCCGCCGACGACGAGCGAGATCGATGCGATCACGGCGAGGAGGATCGTCATGATGCTCGAGGTCTGCGTGACGGTCGACGTCATCTCCGTCATCGTCTGCGTTCGAAAGTCGTTCTCCTCGCCTGCGTGGATTCGATGCCGCTCGCGAAGAAGCGCGATGATGCCTGCCGTCACGTCGTCCATGACGGAAGCGGAACGGCAGCTCACGAGAATCTGATCCACGTTGTTGAATGCCGAGCCCTGCAGCACTTTCTTCACCGTCGTCCACGGAAGGAGAACGATGTCGTCCTGGTCCGACCCCATCGCGCTCGTGCCCTTCGGCGAGAGAATGCCGACCACCTTGAGTGGCATGTTCTTGATGCGGAGGATCTTTCCGATCGCCGACTCGCCCTGAAAGAGATTCTCGACAATGGTCCTTCCGATCACGCAGACCTTGGCCGCCACGGCGACGTCCGGGTCGGTGAAGAACTCCCCGTCCGTCAGCTCCCACTCGCGGACGTCGACGAAGCCAGGCGATACGCCCGTGATGCTCCCCGGCACCCAGTTCTGGTCGCCGTAAACGAGCTGCCCGCGCGTGCGCACGACCGGCGTCACGGCGCGCACATCGGAAAGATCCTTCGCGATCGCCGCGGCATCGTCCGGCGTCAGCGTCATGATGCTCCCCGCGCCGTACGAGAACCCGCCCGATGACGCGGCGCCGGGAAGCACCATGAGGAGGTTTCGCCCCATCGAGTTGATCTGCTCCTGGATCATCATCGACGCGCCGCTGCCCATGCCCACCATGGCGATGACGCTGGCGATGCCGATGACGATCCCGAGCATCGTGAGGCTCGTGCGGACCTTGTTGCGAAGGAGCGCCCGCAAGGCGAGTTGAATCGTGATGAGAAAGTTCACGCTCCGTCTCCTTGAACGACGCCGTCCTTGATACGCACGGTGCGGTGGGCGTGGTCGGCGACTTCCGCGTCGTGCGTCACCAAGATGACGGTGATCTCCTCGTTGTTGAGCTGATCGAAGATCGTCATGACCTCCGCCTCCGATTTGCTGTCGAGGTTGCCGGTCGGCTCGTCCGCCAGTAGGATCGGCGGATGATTGACGAGAGCGCGCGCGACCGCGACGCGCTGCTGCTGTCCACCCGAGAGCTGGCTCGGAAAATGCCCGAGTCGATCGCCGAGCCCGACGCGCTCGAGCGCTTCCTTCGCGCGGCGATGTCGCTCGCGCGCGGGCACGCTGTTCCAATAGAGCATCGGCAGCTCGACGTTTTCGAGCGCCGACGTGCGCGCGAGCAAGTTGAAGTTCTGGAAGACGAATCCGAACTTCTGGTTTCGCACGAATGCGAGATCGTCGCGCTTGAGCTTCGACACCTCTTCGCCGTCGAGCACGTAGTGCCCCGTCGTCGGCCGATCCAAGCAACCGATGATGTTCATGAGCGTCGTCTTCCCCGAGCCCGAGCTTCCCATGATGGCCACGAACTCGCCCCGCTCGATCGTCAGCGAGATACCTCGAAGCGGCGTGATGTCGACTTCGCCCAGGCGATAAACCTTGGTGACGTCGTCCAATCGAATCAGCAATTCGCTCGTCATGGTCGTCTCGTCGAGGAACTGCCTTGGCGCGGGCCGAACGGGTTGGTCATCTGACTGTCGCGGCCTTCGGCGAGCATGCCGATGAGGACCTCCTGATCCTCGCGCAGGTCGCCGCTCATGATCTGCGTGTATGCGCCGTCGGTGGCTCCCGTCACGACCGCAACGGCCACGGGCCCGCCGTCGCCCGAGACCCAGACGCGACTCTTCGGATCGCGCGAATTGTCGCCTCTCGCAGGACGCCGCGCCGTCGTCGGCTCCGGCGGCTTCTCGACGTCCGGCGGAACGAAGCGCAGCGCCGCGTTCGGCACTTGGAGGACGTCGGCGAATCGCGCGACTTCGAACAACACGTTCGCGGTCATGCCCGGCAGGAGCTTCTCCTCCGGATTTTCCGCGTTCACGAGGACAGTGTAGGTCACCACGTTCTGGACGGTCGATGGCGAGAGGCGAACTTGGAACACGGTGCCCTTGAATTTGACGTCGCGGTAGGCGTCGACGGTGAACGTGACCGGCTGATCTTTGGCGATCTTGCCGATGTCGGCCTCGGGCACGCTTGCTTGGATCTGAACGTGCTTCAGCGAATCGGCGATCACGAAAAGCGTCGGCGCCGACAGGCTCGCGGCCACGGTCTGTCCGACGTCGACGTTGCGCGAAACGACGACGCCGTCGATCGGCGACAGGATCTGCGTGTACTTCAAGTTGACGTCGGAGATCGCCAGCGCGGCGCGATTCTGCTCGACCGTCGACTCCGCCACCTTCACTTGCGCGACCAGCGAGTCGTACGTTGCAATCGCCGCGTCCAAGTCGGAGGGCGAGATCAGGTCCTTCTTGGCGAGCTCCTTCGAGCGATTCAACTCCTTCTCCGCTTGGACGAGTGTCGCTTTCACGCGGTCGACGTCCGACTGCGACTTCAGGAGGTTGGCGCGATCCTGGTCGACGTGCCCTTGGAAAAGTGCCGGATCGATCTGCGCGACGATCTGCCCGGCAGTGACCCGCGAGTTGAAGTCGGCGTTCAGTTTCTGAATCGTTCCGCTGACCTGCGTGCCGACTTGAACGTTCGTCACCGGTTGCACCGTTCCGGTGGCGCTCACGGTGACGATCAGTTCGCCCTTCTCCGCTTTCGCAAGACGATAGCGGGGCGCCGCGGAGGAATTCTTGAACCACATCCACGACCCCACGCCGATCACGAGAACCAACACGACAACCGTCGCCAGAATTTTCATGTGCACCGTGACCGATGAGTTTCCATTCGCTTCGTCATCGCCGGATGCCGATCGCCTTTCGCAGTGCAGCGATCGAGATCTCGAGATCGAACTCCGCTTGAATGCGATCGCTCCGCGCCGTCGCGAGCGACACCTGAGCATCGGTGAGATCGACCGACGATGCGCGTCCGATCGCGTAGCGGCCTTGCGCGAGCGTCAGGTTCTCCTCGGCTTGCTTCACGGTGAGCGTCGTGATGTCGAGCCGCTCCCGCGCGTCCTCGAGCGCCGCGTAGGCCGTCTGAACGTCGAGGAAGACTTGT